>JAKZUG010000461.1:0-17590 GCA_047516705.1 Candidatus Poribacteria bacterium
CTTATCACATTAGACGGGTGTTCAAACTGATATTTATAGGTTCTCATGGATATTCTCGTATCTCGTTTTTATCCTCAAGCAAGTAGGAGACAGGCACGTAGCCTTGCGACTACGCTTGCTTTGCCTGTCAACGAGATACTATAATTATACAACATTTTTTATTCAATGTCGTCAAATTTATTTTCACGACAAACTCTAATGCCCGACTACATCCCACAAGCTAAAGCAGGGGGTCTTGGCGGGAAAAGTGATAAGAATGATGGGTAAGCCACATGTTGGATAAAGAGACGCTTGTTGCGTGGGATAAGCGTTACCTCTGGCATCCATTCACGCAGATGCAAGATTGGCTGACGGAGGATGTCGTCATCATTGAACGCGGTGAGGGGTGCTACCTTATAGACACCGCCGGAAATCGGTACATTGACGGCACGGCTTCGATGTGGACGAACGTCCACGGACACAATCACCCTGAATTGAACACAGCACTGAAGACACAGCTGGAAAAGATCGCACATACCACGCTGCTTGGGTACAGTAACATTCCAGCGATTCAACTGGCACAAAAACTGGTGGAAATCACGCCAGCGGGACTCAACAAGGTGTTTTACTCCGATAACGGTTCAACCGCTGTCGAAATCGCCTTGAAGATGGCGTATCAGTATTGGCAACATAAGGGAGAACCGCAACGAAAGCTTTTTATCCATTTCGATAATGCTTACCACGGGGACACCATAGGTGCTATGAGTGTCGGTGGGATTGATAGTTTCCATACCACCTTTGATTCCCTCCTTTTCAAGGGTGTCCGTGTGTCCGCTCCTGAAACCTATCGCTCCGCGCGCAATACAGATACGTCCGGCAACAACACTGCAGTAAAAACTCGTTGGCTTAATGCGGTAGAAGATGCGCTCTCTGAAAATGCAGGACAGATTGCTGGCATCATTTTGGAACCGCTAATTCAGGGAGCGGGCGGTATGCTGATCGCTCCGAAAGGTTTTTTGAGAGAACTTGCCGTATTGGCAAAACGGTCGGAAACACTTCTCATTGTCGATGAAGTGATGACCGGATTCGGACGTACTGGCAAAATGTGGGCATGTAAGCACGAGGACGTTACACCCGACATCTTATGCACGGCAAAAGGTCTCGCTGCCGGTTACCTCCCCCTCGCTGCGACGCTAACTACTGATGACATCTACAACGCTTTCCTCGGCGAATATGGCGACCTTAAGACCTTTTTCCACGGTCACACCTTTACTGGTAACCCTTTAGCATGCGCTGTGGCATTAGAAAACATCGCTATTTTCGAGCGTGAGAATCTACTCTCCGAACTTCAACCTGCCATTGAACACTTCAGAAACCGGCTCCAAGAATTTTATAGGCTGCCACACGTCGGTGATGTACGCGTGTGCGGTCTCGCCGCCGGTATAGAACTCATGAAAAACCCAGACGCGCACACCCCTTATCCGTTTGAAGAAAAGGTAGGTATCCGAGTTTGTAAAGAGGCACTCACACGTGGGGCAATGCTCCGACCACTTGTCAATACCATTGTATTGATGCCCGCCTTGCAAATTTCAATTTCAGCATTAGATACCCTACTGGACATCGTTTATACTTCAATCGAGACAGTCACAAACAAATAAGGTGGAGGTTTTAGGCGCGGTTACAAACCGCGCCTACTAAGAGGTATTGAATTGAGACGGTCACAAAAAAATAGGGCGGGTGTTTAAAACCCGCCCTGCAATTGGATATACTTAGAAACCAGCACGACCGACTGCCGTATTCTGTGCTTTATCTGTCACTTGAATGGTAATCGCGTGCCCTCCTGTAGGAAGTTCACCGGTTTCTAATAGAAGCTGCTCGTTTTTGGAATCGAAGATACCATCATCAGGGAAGATTGCCTTCCAGTTCTCATCGCTGTCAATTTTATAGACGGCTTTCTGAATTGGCGTACCCATATCGGTAACATCACAGGCAATTTTGTAAGTACCGTTACCATTGGGAGTGACTTTAATTTCGCCGACAGAAGGTTGGGTATTATCTACATCGAACGGCATACTCACCTTGTCAGCGGATTTCGCCCAACCGACTGGATTGCTCAGTTTGTCAGTAGCGACAACTTTCACCTTATATCGTCCATCTGCGACGGTGGTGATATCCCACTCAAATTCGGCTTTGGTTAACTCTTTTTTCAGGAGTCGCCAGTTTTCTTCAGTTACCGCTTTATAGTAGAGGGTATACTGGAGCGTATCAGCATTTGCGTCCTCAACCTTCCAACTAATCTTCCATTTTTTAGAAGGAGCATCATCTCCGCCCGCGGATCCACCGCTACTTCCGCCTCGCGCGCCTGGGGGTGGTAAGTTACCACCAGAAGGACGGCGCCGCGTTTCTTGATTGCCGCTGCCGCTGCCATCATCTATGGTAATACCTGTAAATCGTGGCTCAACATTTGTTTGCACAGAAGCGAGGGTAACCTTTTTCAAGACAGGCGTTTTCGCTGCATCGTCGGTTGTGAATTTAGCGCGCCACTGGATGTACTGTGCATCTCCATTGGGAATTTGGGTACCTTCCGCAGTGGTAAGTTCTTCCGACCAGTCGTTCCATGTATCATCAGGCTTTTTAGTATTACCGGTCCGTGTTGAGAAAGCGATCGCGGTTCCTTCTGCCATCTCACCTTCCCAAGAAAGTTTCCCCCAGCGGGACAGGCTCTTTGCGTCGTGAACATCCGACTCAAGTGTTCCTTCATCAACATGATCATTAGTAAGCGTAAAGAGTTTACCGGGATTCCCAGTTGCCAAGACGGTTTTGGTGTTCCCATCTACCTCTTTTTGATATATCGCGACGACTTGATCGGCTGAACATTTTCCAACTTCAACAGAGTCTCCACTCATTGCGTTGACGCGGTAGATTTTTCCTTCATTCCCTGTTCCGACAAGGATTTGAGAGTCGCTTTCCAGCACGATCGCCAAAATAAGTGGTGCTGGCGAATTCCAAATTGATACAGCAGTACCGTCGGGTCGAATTTTGTAGATATTAGATTTATTCTCTTGCGGCGGTCCACCACCCGGCGGCGGTGGTCCACTGGGCGTAGGAGGTCCGTCTGCACCGCGTCGTCCTCTTGAAGGTTCAGCGGGTTCAGATGTAACGGCTGCAGCATAGAGATTGCCTTTGACATCTATTTCCAAGGCGCGGACTTCTTTTTCTTTGGCTTGATAAACAACCTTGGCAGTGCCATCTTCCATAATCTGGTAGATAATGCCGTTGTCGCCGCTGCCTGCATAGAGACCGTTTTCGTGCAGAAGGAGGGTCATTATATTTTTTTCTTCAGCATCAAATAGGATGCTTGATTCACCCTCTGGCGTGATTTTGTAAATCTTTCCATCGGTGCCAGTTGCGGCATAGAGATTGCCAACATCATCAAATTGCAACGCCCACACATATTTGTCGCCTTTATTGAGAATAGTTGTAGGTGGTGTTGTGGCATCGGTGATCTTGTAAATCAACCCATCGGGTCCTGTACCAGCGTAAAGCACATCGTCTGGTCCGATAGCAAGGCTGTAAATAGTAACCTCGGGTGAATTATAATAGAGTTCAGCGGTGTCACCACCGGCACTAATCTTATAAATTTTCCCTTCGTTCCCGGTCCCAGCATAGAGGTTTCCTGCTGAATCTTCGACAAGTGCCCAGACCTGAGTCTCTTTCATTTTTGTAAAGTCATCAATTTTACGAGACAACATAACGTCTCCGATGCTTGTGAGTGAGAGGTCCTTGGGCTTACCAGACTCGAAATCTGCACGATGCTGTTGTTCCCACAACGAAGTTTTCACCGCGGATGCGACATCGGCGAAAATCAAAATGGTTAAAATAAGACTCCAAAAGGAGATGACACGGCGCATTGAAAATACCCTCCTATAGGGTTATTTAGGCGGAACTTGAAGGTAATGTTCTAAGTCGCCAAATTTCTAAGGTTTTTCTAAATATGATTTAGCATTCACCGGCACGAAGGAGAAGTTTACATGGCTTTATTCCATTACCGGTTTATTGTAGGAGGAAGTATGTGTGCCTCCGCCCTACCCGTCTGTTCAGTATTATTCGGCGTTCCTATCAACGACAAATCGAATGATACCACTGCCAGAGACAACATAGTCTGTGGACATCTTGTCAACATGTAAGGTTGTACCCGAAGTATACCCACTATTGCCGACCACCTGCTTAGCAGTGTTCATCACAGACATGACTGAGGGTGGTAAATTCGAGAATTCTTGACCTTGAACAGTGAGTCCCGGTTGCGGCACAGAAAGCTCCAAGATAATATTGGAATTGTTTTCTTCCCGTTTCAACAGTTCAACTAACTGGTTGATATTTTTATGCCGAAAATTGTAGGGTGCGCGGGAACGCTGCCAAGACTCGTAAAACCCCCCGTTGGAAGCGAGGAGCATAACAAGTCCATCTGGAGCATCCTTTGGAATCGTAATTGTTCCTGTCAGGACTACCGGCATTTCAAGATAGGGCTGCAAAGTTATTTCGACTGCGACGGTATCACCAGGGCGATAGCGAAGTTTATCGACCCGTAGACTCTGGACCCTTGCCGTTCGTCGTTTATCCTCTATCTTGATATCAAAATCAATGCTTTCAACCTGAACCTTTGTGTAAGTGTTGCTGTCTAACAATGCCATTGGATACATCACCGTCTGCATGACACCCGACGCTGGCGAACCGCTGGAAGAAAAGACGTTCTTGTACGTCAATTCACGGTTTGTGAGGTCAGGATGTTCTTTCAGGGTAATGGTCGTCCCCAAGTTGACTGTGTGGTCGTGGAAGTAGAACTCAAGAGAATCCGAGAGGTAGGATGTACCTATTCCGGCATAGAGGCCAGATACGCCACGGTCTCTCATCACTTCATAATACTTTTCGTGCCGTTTCCCATCAGTTGTTTGCACATTTACATTGATCGGAATATAGCTGGGATGTTTCCCAATGATACCCGCGATTGCAGTTTCTCGGTCTTGTACTAAGGTGCCGATGGGTTGTGTGGGTGCTGCGTGTTTGGAGGAGCGGGTGGTGCTCGGTAAAATAAATTGAACATATCCGCCTGAAAGCGGTAGGTTCACATTACCTTCTGCCGACATGGAGTGTCCAAAAGCGAGTAGTTCATCTCCATCTACATACGTGATAGTGCCGTAGCTAAAAAACGAGACATCACCACGCGCCATTTCCATCCCAATTATCTGCCCTTCCTCAACGGGTGATTCCTTAATACGACCTCCGCCGCCTGATGCTTGAACAGGGGTAAAATTGAATTTGTCAAAAACCGGTTTGGCAAACCGCATGAGTTCTGCCTTCAGTGGCGGCAGCGCGAGCGGTATTGACAACTGTGCCGATTTGGCTCGGGAAGGCGTACTGGATACGCTATCAAACCACGCCTCCTCAAAGCTGCGAGGTATCTGTGCGATTCTACCGTCTCGAATCAAAGACGGTCCCATATCCAAACCAGATGCCTGTACCCCAGCAGCAGCACCGAAATCAAAGAGCTGCGTGCCTTGGTAACTCAAATTGGGTTCCATCCCACGCTGCGCCACTTTAACCATCAATTCAATCGGTGTGACACCAAAGAGATTCGCATGTTCCCGCTGGTTGTAGTACCCAAGTGAGAGTGCCCCCATAAGCCGTCCGTCGATATATATCGGACTACCACTCATACCGCCTGCAACACCCGTACGTTTAAAGTTGTCGCTGAGACCTTTACACCATACCACGTGCCATCCGGGGTAATAATCATACTCAACGCTTACAACTTCAAAATCAAATTCTTCCACCTCTATTCCTGAAAATACCGTGTACCCCTTCCCTTTCATTCCCTGTTTCACATCGGACAACGGTATGAACTTCTCAGCGTCCCACTTAATCTGTGCATGGCTATGATATGCAGTCAAGCAGAACACTATCAGCGCGCAAAACCAAGCCTTTTTCACAACGTCACTCCTCTCTGAACTATCAGAAATCTGTTTTATGTTCGCAACAATAATCACAATCGCACATCAATTGAGCAGCAGAACCGTTTAATTCGTCTTCCCGTAGCCTCGTTCTCGAAACCTAAACCGGGCAACAGGATCAATCTACCAATTTTGATTCCTCGTTTCAAAGCGACAGATCTGTTAGGATACTAAAGGCAAACGAAATGGCTCTGTGTAATGGTGTATTGTACAATACAGTCAAGACGTAATAGTATATTATATCAAAATAACGAATCCGATGTCAACTTGAATTGACAAAAAATCAGAGCCATTCAGTTTTCGGTTTTCTGAGTACATTATCGGGAATAGGTGCGCTGCTATCCACAAGAATCGGGGTTACAAACCCCTCCCACAAGAGCGGTTCGTGAGAATTGAATGGCTCTGACAAAAAATCCTAAATCCATCTGTCAGCCGAGACTGATTTTCAATTGATATTTTTTTCCATCCGTGTTATGCTTTAATTAAAACAACTCAGGAGTAGCACACATAGCATGCCGAACACTGCTTGCATCCTCGCAATCGACCAAGGGACAACAGGTACGACTGCCCTCTTCGTTGATGTACAAGGCAACATTGTTGCACGAGGATACCAAGAATTCACGCAATATTACCCACACCCGGGCTGGGTAGAACACGATCCAGAGGAGATTTGGAACGCGACACTACAAGCAATAGACGCGCTTTTTGGAGAGAAAGCACCAAACATTGTCGCACTCGGAATTGCAAATCAACGCGAAACAACGCTCGTCTGGGACCGTCAAACAGGAAAACCGATCTATCCGGCAATCGTGTGGCAGTGTCGGCGCACCGCGGACAGATGTGCTGCTCTTGAAAAACAGGGAATTGCGGAAGAGATAAAGACGAAAACAGGTCTTGTCTTAGATGCCTACTTTTCGGCAACAAAGGTCGCGTGGATTCTTGATAATGTTAATGGTGCACGGGAACGCGCGGAACGCGGTGAACTTGCGTTTGGGACTATAGACACTTGGCTCCTGTGGAAATTAACAGACGGTGCTGTCCACAAAACAGAATATACAAACGCATCGCGCACACTGCTTTTCAATATTAACACCCTTTCATGGGACGAGACCCTTTTGGAGATCTTCAATGTTCCAAAAGCTATATTGCCTGAAGTCTATCCATCTGCAAACAACTTCGGTACAGCGAGTTTCTACCGTAATTTTTGGCTTGAAACCTTCGGAAAAAATATATGCTTAGATGGCATTCCAATTACTGGAATTGCGGGGGATCAACAGGCAGCCCTCTTCGGGCAATTGTGCACCCAACCGGGCATGATGAAAAACACCTACGGGACCGGCTGCTTCCTCATGCTTAACACTGGTGCTGAAAAAATAGAAACAGAGACTGGACTCCTGACAACACTTGCTTGTAGTTTAGATGAAAACCCGGTTTATGCACTGGAGGGAAGCGTATTTGTCGCTGGTGCTGCGGTCCAATGGCTTCGTGATGGCATCCAAATTATTGAGAACGCGGCGGAAACGGAAGATATAGCATCCAGTATCCCGGATTCAGGCGGTGTCTTTGTTGTGCCTGCGTTTACTGGACTCGGTGCCCCCTATTGGAACGCTGAGGCACGCGGTGCAATCCTCGGTTTAACACGAGGGAGTACCCGCTCGCAAATTATCCGTGCCACTTTAGAATCAATCGCCTATCAATCCGCAGATGTCGTCACTGCGATGTTGACAGATACTAAGATGGCAGTTGATCGATTGCGTGTTGACGGTGGGGCAACTGCGAATGACTTTCTCATGCAGTTCCAAGCAGATATTCTGGGAATAGATGTAGAACGTCCGGCGCAAATTGAATCAACAGGACTGGGTGCCGCATACCTCGCTGGTAGTACAATCGGGATGTGGAACGACATCGTACAACTTGAGGCGTACCGATCTGAACAAGCAACGTCCAATGACAATGTTTCTACAGCTCGCGTCTTTTCACCACAGATTGACACAAACGAACGAAATCAGAAACTTGCACAGTGGAAAAAAGCAGTGGAACGCGTAATGGATTAAAATGCGACTCCAATGGAAGTACTCACTTGTTATCAATCTTTCCGTAATAGCTGTTCTGGTGGCGTTTTACTTTTCTGACAGCATCCGAGTGCGGCGGGAAATGAATGCCCTCCACGCTTTAGGAGCTGAACGCGGGGCAGAACTGAAGAAAATCGCTGAAAACACAATCCTTGATGCTATTGTGAGAGAGATCGAAACAACCAAGGTATTCGACGCGAGAAAGCTTGACCAGGTACTCAATGAACTCAAGCAGGAACACCCGGACATGCGGGACGTACTCAATGTCCATGTCTCCTTAAGCAACACCCGCATTCGCGCCAGCCTACTCTCCGGTGAAGATGTTGTTGACATAAACCTTGATTCAGCCGACCTTGAGCAAATTGAGACAAAGGGTGCGACGATAGATACAGTTGAAGGTCAGGACGCAACTGCTATTGTTATTAAATATTTCGTCTCATTGGTGACACCAGAGCAGGTAGAGCCTTCTGATGTTGTGTACGAAACCGCCTTAGATAGTGGAAGCATTTCTTTTCCACTGTGGAAAGCCCTTGTAGCCCAAGATATCTATGTTCTGGATGCTCCAGTGACGGTCGAGGAGAAAGGGAAGCGATGGCGGATTACGGATAAGGAACGCGGGAATCTCTATACCTTATGGAAGGAGGAGGACGCGCTATGGATCCAAAAAACACAAGTGGGATATATTCAGGTGCTTTTTAATGTGCCAGATATTGACAAATCGATCCGATACGCCTTGCTCATGCATGCGATATTAATTGTCATCGTCGGTGCGCTCCTCGTAATTCTGATTGATTTAACAACGAACCACCTGATTATGAAGCCGTTAGAACGGATGACACGTATTATTCAGAGTGCGGAAAGCGGCAATCTATCCCTTGAGCAGACATATTCGTTGGATGAAATCGGGAAAGCAACCCATAACCTCGTCAGGATGCTGTGGCAATTACGGGATTCTCACTCAAAACGGATTGATGCCTTAGGGCAATTCGCCGCTGGTGTGGCACACGAAATTCGGAACCCTCTTAATTCGATCGGGATGACTGCCCAGCACCTGAAGTCTGTTTTTTCACAACAAAAAGTGAGTCACGACGATATTGAAGAAGCGAAAGAACTTTTAGATATCGTTGACAAAAAAATAACGGAACTGAAGCAGATTTCAGCACAGTTCCTCACTTTAAATCGACCGAGAAAACTGAATGTAGAACCGGTAAACCTCAACGCCCTTGTAGAACAAGTGCTATCAGAATTCACACTTATCGCCGAGGAAACTAAGGTGCAGGTAATCAGAAACTACGATGACAATCTACCGAATGTTCCACTTGATGCAGCCTTAATGCGACAGACCCTCTTCAACTTTGTGCAAAACAGTATCCAAGCCATGCCGAAGGGGGGTAGTATTTACATCAACACGCTACTTGAAAAGATAGAGCAGGACACGGCATATGCCGTTATCGAAATTCGAGATACCGGCATCGGTATCCCCGAAGAAATCCAAGAACAGATTTATGATGCGTATTTCACAACAAAAGATGCTACCGGTGGCATAGGGCTTGGACTTGCCATTTCGCACCAGATCATCACTGCCCATAATGGCAAGATCGAAGTTCGAAGTAAGATGGGAATGGGAACCGCTTTTAAAATCAGTCTTCCGCTGAAGGCAAGTAAACTTCCATAAATTTCGGGATTAAATGAGGAGCATCAAGACGATGGCATCAATACTGATTGTAGACGACGACCAAGCACAATTGACAATTTTACAGCGCATTTTAAAACGTGAAGGGTACACGGTTGAAATTGTTGAAGACAGCAAAGCCGCGCTTGAGAACTTAGAGAAACAGATGTTTGATCTTGTTATCAGCGATATGTGGATGTCTTCACGATTTGAAGGTCGAGATCTGCTTCGGGAAATAAAGCGTACCGATCCAGATCTACCAGTGCTTATCATGACAGCGTATGCAGAGTTGAATGACGCTGTTAATCTTGTTGCACACGAAGGGGCGTTTTACTATCTCGAGAAACCGATTCAGATTGATGTGCTGAAACGAGAAGTGAAGCACGCCCTGCAGACTCGCGGTGCCCTTGGAGAACCAGAAGCGGTCAACGACGATTCAACGCCTGAAATTCAGATTGATGAGATTATAGGTGAAAGCGAGCAAATGCAGGAGTTTTTCAAAAAAATGGCTCGGATTTTGCACCGCGGTGTCACACAAGTTCTCATCACAGGAGAAACTGGGTCTGGAAAAAGTTTAGTTGCGCGAGCACTCCATAAAAATGGACTTAGAAAAGACAAACCTTTCATCGCTGTTAACTGTGGCGCGATTCCAGATGCGCTCATTGAAAGTGAACTCTTTGGACACGAAAAGGGGGCATTTACAGATGCAGCGCAGCAGAAGAAAGGGCTGTTTGAGGTAGCAAACGAAGGGATACTCTTTCTGGATGAAATCGGTGACCTACCGATTCAGACACAGAGCAAACTCTTGCACGTCTTAGAGGAACGTAACATACGTCGAGTCGGTGGCACCCAGATCATTAAAGTGAATGTGTGTGTGATTGCTGCAACGAATAAAGACCTAATTCAGGCAGTCAGAGAAGGGGCATTTCGCGACGATCTCTATTTCCGCCTGAACGTGATCCCTCTTCACGTTCCACCACTTCGGGAACATCCAGAGGATATCCCATTGCTCGTGAATTTCCTTATCCAGAAATTCAGCAGCGAATACGCGGAGGCGTTACCAAAACAGGTTACCCCGCAAGCGATGTCTGCCCTCCGACGTTATCAATGGCCCGGCAATATTCGGCAATTAGAAAATTATCTCCGACGGATTTTTGTGCTATCAGAAAATGAAGTGATAGATAAAGACGAATTGCCGCCAGAGATCTTAGATACATCACTGCCAACAACCGATGTTGAGTTCGATATCCCAGAAGAAGGGGTTTCACTTGACGAAATTATTAAGGAATACGTATACAGCGCGTTAACAAGAAGCAACGGGAACCAGATTCAAGCCGCAAAACTGCTCGGTATCTCGCGCCGTAAACTCCAACACCGGATGCAAAGATATGAACTCCAGAGCCAAGATTTCAAAACAGAACTGTAGATAGAGAGTTGCCCCGTCCTAAAGCCTGTTCCAGTGACCGCGGCTTTAATATGTGCTAATATCGTAGGATCTGCGTATCAATTTCTTGTGCCCACCGATCAATGCCACCCATCAGACTCTTCACCGATTTAAAACCGAGTTGTTGTAAAAGAAATGCCGCATCAAGGCTCCGCATCCCCCAGTGGCAATATACCACTACCTCAACGCCTGGGGTAATTTCCCTAAACCGTCTCGGTAACTCGCCGAAAGGGATCAACATAACTTCCTCAATATGAACCATTTCATATTCCCATTTCTCTCGCACATCCAACAAAATGAACGGCTTACCTTCGCTCATCATCTCTTTGAGTTGACTCGGCGCGATCGTGTACGTATCGGAATCTAACGGCAGAATCGCTTCAGCTACACTTGGCGCAGCCTTTGGCAAGTTCCGTCGCTGCAAATTTCTTATATACCGCCGCCGTATCTTTTTTAGTGCTTTTCTGATATATTTGAACATTTTTCTATTTTTCTTGTAAACTGGAGAGGTTCATGGCGTTTGAAAAAACCGCTTTCATGCCGGAATCCTAAATACAGTTCATCAGAGAAGAGTTACAGCCGTTAGAAACGCATCGTAACGCCTAAGGTCGGAACAATTGGAAAAAGGGGTTCTTCTTCAATAGTACACTCGATAATAGCACCTGTTTCTTCGTCGCGAATTTCGCTAAAGGCATACTGATCCAGATTCGCATGGTTATATAAGTTCAAAATTTGGAAATACCAAGACAACTCCCATCGCCGATAAGGGTTTCGCTTTGTAATGCGAAAATCAAGACTATGGTAAGCGGGCATCCGCGCTGAGTGCGTATCCCCAAACTGCCGGTCACAAGCAATGATGCTGCCATCTGGTCCCCGGACTTCCGTGTGAATAAGTGGTGTTCTCGGTTCACCTGTATGGAAACGCCAACTGAGATAGAGATGCCACATCGGGGCAAACTGATAGTTACTGCTAACGGCGAAAGAGTGTCGCCGGTCATACTGGCGAAAAATAGTTATGCCATCAGCGACTTCTTCTGCGATACCGTAAGCGTAACCGAGTGTCCACGTTAACCGATTTGACACTGCGTGTGTCATGAACACATCCAGACCCTTGGCATCTCCGGACTGTGGTGCGACGAAAATTTGATTCTGCCGTCCGAACTCGCGAAACCGTCCAACAAGATTATCAAATGTGTTGTAATAGCCCTCCACACGCACCAAGAAATTATCGGTAGGGGTATATTCAACACCGATAACGTAATGCACGGCTTGCTCCGCACGTCCAACCGTCTCAATACCGTCCTCTACAGGAACACCCATTAGGCTAATCGGTTGGTGGTAAAGCCCCCATGCCCCTCGTATGACCAAGTTTTTTGTCGGTTTTACCGCAAGTGCAACTCGCGGTCCAATTTCATAACGCTGAACACCCTCTTTACGATACTGCTGGTAGACATAATGCCCTCCTACATTGAGCGCGAGTTTGGAATGGAGTTGCCACTCGTCTTGCAGGAACGCACTGAATTCACTCCCCCTGTCATCAACATCAACGCTAATCGGTTTGTAGATGTTTACACCTGCTTGCCGTTCTCGAACATCGTATTGATATTGGGCAGTTAACCACTGCCACCTCACTCCACTACGGAATGTATGCTTGTCAAAAGGGTTTGTCGTGAACTCCGCTTTTGTCCCAAAAAAGCGAAAATCTCGGTTATCAACATCAGCTTTCCCTGTCATTCTATTTTGGTTGGAGGTGCCAGCGAAAACGAAGAAATCTGTCCAATGAGAATTACCATAGGCGTGCCGCCACTTTGCCCAAGCGGTTGAATTGTCGTATCGGGAATCCAAGTTATTGTCTACATCATCTACGCGAATTCGGTTTTTATCCCAACCGTATAATCCATTGAGTGTGACCGTATCGGCAGGTGTCACCTGATATGTGAACTTACCGTAGACATCGGCATATTGAGGGTTGTAGTTTTCGGCGATATCCATGAGGGCAAGGATTAGATCTATATACCCGCGGCGGGCTGACAGAAGCCAACCGCCGTTCTCAAAAAGTGGTCCCTCCAAAGTAGCGGTCGCGTTAATCAGGTCTACTCCAAAATTAGCGGCGAATTGCTCGGTATTTGGGGATCTTGTCTTGAGGTCAAAGACCCCAGACATCTTTTCACCATATTCTGCTGGAAATCCACCTATTAGCAGCTGTGTGTTCTGAATGAGTTCCAGCCCAATGAGTGAAACCGCGCCCCCGAAGTCTTGAAGATGATAAGGGTTATAGAGTTCCATTCCGTCTAACCTGACAGAAATATCATCCTTTTCTCCGCCTCGAACGCTGAATCGCGCGCTATAATCGCTCGAGATAACTCCTGGAAAGACATGTCCCGCCCGCATGACATCGTTGTCAATCAACGGAAAACGTTCAATTTCCTGTTTAGATAAAGAGATTCTTGCTGACGTGCCGTCGTAAATCGTAAAGCGACCAGGGGTTACAATAATTTTTTCCAATTCTACAGGCGTGTCCCCCTCTTCCGCCGAAACGATGAATAGACTTGTTAATGAAAAAAAGAGGGTGTAAAAAATGAAGTATATTGGCTTACGAAAATTGGCAACGAGCATTCAGCTGTACCTCAGTGTTTCAAGTTTATCCGCTTCTATATGGCAATTGTAACATATTCTGGTGTCGATGTCAACTGTGTAGGGTATGACAATTTTGAAAGCATTTAGTTCGTGAAATGTGCAGTTATCAGGCTACAGAAAAGGACGCTCCTTTATCAATTCCGCCGCGAAAAATATTGACTCTTGCAGTTCATGCGTGCTAAACTATACATCAAAATCTAATGATACAGAAGGAGCAGTACATGAACTTGATAAAATGGCAGTGTACCTTTTTATTCTACATGTTTCTCATCTTCGCAACAATCAGTCAGAGTTTCGCCGCTGGTGGATTTGAGTATCTTCCCGATGAATCGACTCTCGGCTTGTGGCATTTTGACGGTGGTGATATCGTAGACACCTCCGATAACAAAGTTAAAGGTGAGGTGGAAGGAAAAGCGGCGTGGGACGCGAATCAAAAATGGAACAAAGAAAACAAACCGGGAAAATCGTTTGTCTTTGATGGAAATACGGTGATCTCCCTCGGCAAAGCAGATGTCCTTATACCGAAAGTTGAGATTACGATCGAAGCCTGGGTCTACCCCGAAGATTTGAGTGGATGGCGACTCATCTGCACGAACTGGGACGGTCCGCCCGGTGCTTACCACTTAGGCGTTGAAAACGGCATTGCCAAATTCCACATAAACACGGAAAAAGGCGCTGCGTTCGCGGGTGCGACAGAAGCGTTAGAATTAGAACAGTGGCAGCACGTCGCTGGTGTCTACAACTCCAAACAAATAAAGCTCTACATTGATGGAAAAGAGATTGGTTCAACAAACCATGGCGGGAAACTTGTAGGTGGTGGATTCGAGGTCATCATCGGAAGTAAGAATACACGCCAATTTAATTGGAAGGGTTTAATGGACGAAGTCCGAATCAGCGATATTGCCAGAGAGGCAGACGTACTGAGCCCAAACTTGGATGCTCCACAAGCTGTCGAATTCTCAGAATTCACCTTGCCGACGCTATGGGGTTACCTTAAACAACAATAAGTAGTCAACGGACTGTCTTGCGGAAGCTTCGGGTTCCCAAAAATCGCTATGAAAGAAGAAGTCACATCTGCGTTAACGCGCGGCACCGCTTTTCTGCTCACGCAACAGTGTGAAGACGGTAGTTTCGAGGGACAACTCTCCTCGAGTACGTTCCCCAGCTGTGCGTACGCTTGGATCCAACTTGCCCGAGGCGAGACTCCGGAACCTGCTCTGATCGAATGGTTTATCGAAAACCAGAACGAAGATGGCGGCTGGGGATTGGATACCGCGAACATATCAAACGTAGAAGCGACCCGATTTGTGCATTTGATTTTGGAGCAAGTTCATCAACGCGCCCCAGATCCCCGTCTCCAAAAACTGCTGGCATCTATCCCGAAATCCGCGCCCCATCTTGCCTTAGTCAAATTGGCTTACGCGGCTTTCAATCAATTTGATTGGAACGAACTTACTTTATCAGAAAACGCTCTACCTTTAATGAAATTAGCAAGGCAATTGACAAAGATCCCGCTGCTTGGCAGTCGATTGAAACCGCCGAGGCATCGATTGCCCCCTGTCGCGCTGTTCAACACAGCAATGTTTGACGCGCTGTTCATTGCTGAACAACATACACTTGTTCCTGGTTTCATCTTAATTGAACTGAATACCGCAAAACGTCCTGAAATGATCACGGCATTGGTTGCATGGCTGAAAACACATGTACTTAGCGATGGCAGCTGGTTTCGGGTGAACTATATCACAGCACTCTCGGTCTTAGCACTCATTGAACTACAAGAGAAATGGGAAGCGGATGAAGAGAGTGCCGAACTCATTGAACGCGGTATTGCTTGGCTTCACAAAACTCGAAATCCTGATGGTGGATGTCGAGAGGCATTAAACCTCAATGTCTGGGACACCGCGTTGAGCATCATTGCCCTAACGGAAGTGCATCCGGTAAACGAGAAAAACTCACCTCTCAACGATGAACTGAGAGACAAAGTGACACACGCTGCACAGTGGCTTGTCAAACATCAAAACGCGGATGGCGGGTGGGCATTTTCTGGATTAGGCGATAGCACCCTCCCAAGTGACGCGGACGATACAGCACTCGGAACGCTCGCACTCATACGCTCGCTCTGTGTAGGTGCTTCTACTGAGCATTCGACTTTAGATGAGGCAATTTTTCGCGGGATTATATGGTTAAAAACGCAACAGGGACGCAATGGGAGTTGGAGTACATATCAACCCGGACAAGGAGATATTGGGTGCGTCAGCATCACAGCACATGCGATTGAGGCACTGCTTGCTTTTAGCAAAATTGACGGTGCTGATAAATCGGATATTGAGAGTGAGATGCAGCATGGTATCAATTGGCTTTGCAGCCAAATGCATCAAGATGGCTATTGGCGAGACCTCTGGTTGGCAAAAGATACGTACGGCACCGCCTGTGCTATCACCGCGCTTGTGAAAGTTGGTCTGAAAAACGTAGCAGAAGTTCATCATGGTGTCGAGTGGTTAGAACATAGCCAAAATGCGGATGGCGGTTGGGGAGAAGATATGTTCGGAAATCCGACCGAAAGCACAGTGGAGCAGACAGCGTGGTGTACCTATGCTCTCCTGCAAGTCAATCCCGAAAACCGTGCAGCGCAAAACGGCATACAGTTTCTACTCGAAAAACAGCGGGAAAACAGCTCATGGCCAGAGCAGTGCGTCGGTATCTATTGGGAGATTATTGGCGGATACGCGGACCCGATTTATGCGTCCGTCTTTCCGATACTGGCTCTGAATCAGTTGGCGCAAACATCCTCTTAGGTCGCGCACGGCAATGTCCCAGAAAATATCAATCATCATTCCAGTTTTGAACGAAGCGCAGATTTTGGAGAAGACGCTGTCTCAACTTCAGTCTGAATTGGGACACCACGAACTCATCATCGTAGACGGTGGAAGCACTGATGATACTGTTCATATTGCGGAGAAGTACGGGAAAGTGGTTAAATCCGCGCGCGGACGTGCGAAGCAGTTAAACGCGGGCGCAGCATCGGCAACAGGGGATATCCTCATCTTCCTACATGCTGATATTTGGCTCGAATCAGGTGCATTAACAGCTGTAGAAACCGCACTCTCCTCAGGCTACGTCGGGGGTGGATTTTGTCAGAAAATTGATGGGAAAAACATTCTCTATCGCGTGATCGAGATAGCCGGAAACATCCGAGGGAACTGTCTAAAAGTGTTTTATGGAGATAGTGGTATCTTTCTAACGCGCGCCGATTTTGAGAAGATCGGCGGCTTTCCTGAGATTCCAATTCTGGAAGAGATGGAATTTTCAAGAGACATGCGCAAACTCGGCAAAACAACGCTCGTTATCCCTCACATCCATATCTCTGCGCGGCGATGGGAAACAAAAGGGATCGTGCGCACCACAGTAAGCAACTGGCTGATAACGCTCCTCTATTTTCTTAAATTCTCACCGGAACAACTTGCCAAACTCTACCGGCATATTCGATAACGTGAGCTCAGCATATTCCCATAATTACAGCGTTTGGGGGTTGGGTTTCGCTGTATTTATTTATACGAAATGGTTCATCGAAAATCGGCACGCCCTATGTAAACTAAAGGGTCTTGGTCTTTTACCGCTCTACCCAACCTACGTCTACACCCATATTTTTTTATCGAACTCACGTCCGATAGTTATAGTAAAACCCAAAAATATGTTGACACTTTAGGGTACCACAACTCCTCCCTCGCTGGCGGGGTTTGGAACCCCGCCATTCCGTTGATGTCCAAGTAATTATAGG
>JAKZUG010000462.1:0-3451 GCA_047516705.1 Candidatus Poribacteria bacterium
AAGCTACCCCTACTACTATTGGTTTTTGACAACGGCACTCACGTTGCTACTCATCCCCGTTCTCGTTGCAAAATTCGGAACAAGAGAGCGGGTAAAAGACTATGGGTTCCAACTCGGAAATCAGAAACTTGGATGGAGCGTAACAACTGTAGCATGGATTCTAATGATTCCCGTGGTTATCCTTGCGGTCATCGTATACCCGCCCTTTGTAGCAAAGTATCCGCTTTGCAAGGTCGTCGCAAGTAGTTGGCAAGCATTTCTACCGTACCAACTCGCGTACGGTGTTTACATGTTTTCGTGGGAATTCTTCTTCCGTGGGTTTATGCTTTTCGGATTGGAACGGAAATTTGGGAACTACAGTATCTTAATTCAGACGATCCCGTTTGCGGTGATGCACTATTCCAAGCCGCTACCTGAGGCGCTCGGTTCAATCATCGCAGGCGTATTGCTTGGTGTGTTAGCCTTTGAAACACGATCATTTATTTACGGAGCAGCAATTCATTGGCTTGTCGCGATGACAATGGACGTGGTGGCTGTAACCTTCTCACACTTTTGGGGTTGACACACTCTCCGGTTTCCTTTAAAATAAATATGCCATATCACAATTCGTAGGTGCTTTTGAAGCGTAATCAAGACTGACTCATAGAGGAGATAAAAATATAACATGGCTAATAATGTTTTTCCACCGGTGGAGACTGCTTATCCGATCGGTGATGCACACGTTGACAGTTTAGAAGCGTACCAAGCACAATACGCCGAATCGATTCAAGACCCAGAAGCGTTTTGGGCAACGGTTGCGGAACGATTGACCTGGTATCAGAAATGGGATACGGTTCGCGATTATGACTTTGTCAACGGGGAAATCAAATGGTTTGAAGGCGGTACACTGAACGCTTGCTATAACTGTCTTGACCGGCACATAGAGGCAGGACACGGCGACGCAACGGCTATTATCTGGGAGGGAAATAGCCCATCCGAAGATAAGACGTTCAGCTACAATGAACTCCTTGCCGAGGTCAAAAAGTTTGCGAATGTATTGAAGGCAGAAGGCGTTGAAAAAGGCGACCGCGTCTGTATTTATCTACAGATGGTGCCAGAGTTGGCAATTGCGATGTTGGCGTGTGCAAGGATTGGTGCTGTCCACTCTATTGTTTTTGGCGCATTTTCAGCGGAATCCCTCCGAGACAGGATTAATGACTCGGCATGTAAGATGCTCATAACACAAGACACGGCAATGCGCGGTGCTCGTAGCGATATACCGATGAAAGCCAACGCAGATGCAGCTGTGGCAGAATGTCCGTCTATTGAAAAAGTCGTCGTCGTGGAGCGCACTGGGGACACAGTCAATTTCGATACATCACGCGATATCTGGTGGCATGAAGCGATGGCAGATGCAGAAGCAGAATGTGAACCGGAAGTTATGAATGCCGAAGATCCTCTTTTTATCTTGTACACGTCTGGCTCAACCGGGAAACCGAAGGGTGTTTTGCATACCACAGGCGGTTACCTCGTCTACACATCCTACACGCACCAACAGGTTTTTGACTATCATGAAGGTGATGTCTACTGGTGCACCGCCGACATAGGATGGATTACGGGGCACTCGTATATTATTTATGGTCCGCTTGCAAATCGTGCGATTAGTGTAATGTTTGAAGGTGTGCCGAACTACCCGGACTTCGGACGCTTTTGGCAGGTCGTCGAAAAACATCGCATTAATATCTTCTACACTGCTCCAACAGCACTGCGCGCGTTGATGAAGGAAGGCGATACATGGGTTGAAAAGTATGATAGATCCACGCTCAGGTTACTCGGTACGGTGGGTGAACCAATTAAAGAACCGGAATGGCTGTGGTATTATAACATAGTCGGCGAGAAACGGTGCCCGATTGTGGATACATGGTGGCAAACCGAGACAGGTGGGATTCTGATGACACCGCTGCCTGCTGCAACCCCACTGAAACCGGGTTCGGCGACGTTCCCGTTCTTTGGGATTGAACCTGTGATACTTGATGAAGCAGGCAACGAGGTGGAGGGGAACCCGGCAACGGGTTATCTCTGTATTAAAACAGCGTGGCCCGGTGTCATGCGGACAGTCTACGGAGACCATGAACGGTTTTTAGACACGTATTTTCGCCGATTTCCCGGCTATTATATGACAGGCGATGGGGTACTACGCGATGAAGACGGCTACTATTGGATCACGGGACGCGTGGACGATGTCCTGAATGTCTCAGGACACCGATTGGGTACAGCAGAGGTTGAAGGTGCAATCGGTCAACATGAGGCGGTAGCAGAAGCCGCAGTCGTCGGTTATCCACATGACATCAAGGGACAAGGCATCTATGCGTATGTTACACTCATGACGGGCGAATCTGCGTCTGATACGGTAGAAACGGGCATTAAACAGGCGGTTCGACAACATATCGGACCTATCGCCACTCCCGACAAGATTCAGTTTACGCCCGCGCTTCCAAAGACAAGATCAGGCAAGATTATGCGGCGTATTCTCCGCAAAATCGCGGAAGGTGACATCTCTGACCTCGGTGATACTTCAACTCTTGCTGACCCGACGGTTGTTGAGGCATTGGTTGAAGGTAGACGATAGCATTGCAACTTTAGGGCAGGTACGGTCCGCCCCATTACCTATTTATACCTGTAACGACAGGTCTCTATACTCGGTAAATTTTCAAGAAGTAGGAGTATAAATTGGCATCAGCACAAAAAATTGTAAATGAATTAAAAAAACAGGGCATCACGCACGCCGTAGGTGTTCCAGACAATGGCAGTGCGCGAATTTATGAACTTTTACGGACAGAACCAGGCATTGAGGTTATTACAGTAACCCGTGAAGGTGAAGCATTCGCTGTTGCCTCTGGCTTGTACGTAGGCAGTAAAAAACCGGTGATAATTATTCAAAATACAGGTTTTCTGGAATCTGGCGATGCGATCCGAGGCACGGTGGTCAACATGCGGGTGCCAGTAGTCGTATTCATTGGGTATCGTGGGTATCACAATCGAGACACAGATGGACAATGGGTTGATTCTGTAGCGAGTTTTCTGGAACCGACACTGAAGGCATGGCACCTACCTTACGAGATGTTAGAAACAGACGATGAGATTTCATGTATCAGCAGAGCATTTGAAACAACAGAAGCAACCTCATTGCCCGCAGCGATTTTACTGATCGGACACGCAACTTGACGGACTATGCCTATAGTTTAGGTTGTATACTAATTCAATCCCCCTCTAAGAACCGATGGTATACTTTTCCAATAAATGTGGCTACTGTGTGCGCCTTCTTGAGTAAAATAATGGTGTGACTACATTTTTGAGTTGTTTTCTTCATAAAATTATGTTAGAATGTCTTGTTGTTTCGGTTTTTTTGGGAATTTTACTTTTTTTTAAACATTTTACTTGACAAAACGTTTTAACATAGTGTATCATTAAC
>JAKZUG010000463.1:0-3842 GCA_047516705.1 Candidatus Poribacteria bacterium
GTGTTGCTGGATCTCGTCCAAACTTCTGCACATCGCGAGACTCCACAAACGCTCTCGTCTCTTCATCACGTTCTATTGAGACCTTGTAGGTTAAAGTTAGTGGAGATTTATATGGCTTACGAAATTCATATTCCCAATTGCCCGATCGCCGATTCGGGATCCGACCTCTGGCATCTTTAATAGTCATAGTATGGCCAGGAATGTAATAGCCATGACTGTTGGTGCGCAGCCGAATTTTCTTGCCGCTGCGTTCTTGCGGGGTTAATTCGTAAACGACCTGTGCCTCACCGGGTTGATCGGCAGATACGGTTACAACATATTTCGCATCTCGAAGTGGTGTTTCATGCGCACTTTCGGCTTCAACGACCTGAATTTTCTCAATCATCGGTTTGTTATAGTCGTTCTGCCACCGATAAGTCCACTTTGTGCCAAGATTTAGAGGCAAATATTCCTTACTCTTCCGCGGCACCTCGTATTCGGTTAATTCAGCCTCAGTGATAACGCCGTTTGAGTGTTCATACTGCATCTTGACGAGCCCGACACCCTTGGCAAACCATAGATAACGCGTGCCGTTAATCAGTGCGCCTTCCTGTTCGGTGTTAGCGGACGCGTCCGTGAAGACAGTCTTATGTTTGAGGCACTTAGAGAAAGTACCAACGGAAATCTCAACCTGTTCATAGGGTTCTATAGTTACTTGTGCCTGTGAATCCCACGGTCCTTGATGTCTCCAAGTACGTCCAATAGTCAGCGGAAACTGGAACAGTTCCGTTCTGTGAAAGGAACTAATATTCTCTAAGAATAGGCTTGTGGACACTGGAACATCCCTACTTGACTTGATAGCAGGTCTTGAACTTGCCGGTCTCAATCCGAAAGATCCATCGGTTTTTGCAACATAGAATTTTCTTTCTCCCAACGCCTCACCACTCTCAGTTGCAACTTTGACGCTGAGATGGAGATTCCCTTTAAAAAGTTCTCTCGTGTTACTGTTAACGCCGACGAGAACCTTTTCAATGAACACCTCGTTGTAATAGTCGTTTTTCCACTTGTACGTCCATGTTGTTCCGAGATTGACAGGGAAATATTCATCGCTTTTTTCGGGCACATGATACGTAATCAACTCCGCCTCAGTAACGATGCCGTTTGAATGTTCATACCGCATCTTGACGAGCCCAACCCCCTTGGCAAACCAGAGATAGCGCGTGCCATTAAAAAGCGCGTTTTCTAATTCAGTGCCATTATCGGCACCCGTTAAGACAGTTTTATGCTTAAGGCAGTCTTGGAAGGTACCCGCAGCTATCTCAACTGTTTCTAAGTTTTCTATAGTTATTTGCGCCTGTCCATCCCAACTATATTCCCAGGTCTTCCCCACAGTAAGTGGGAATTGGAACATTTTACCTTCGTAGGGTGCCGCAATATTTACAAATAATACACGCATAGCGTCCGGAACTATTTTGGCACGTGTATAGCTCAAGGAGTCCAACGTCAAAAGATCCTTTAATTTTGATACGCGTAACGTCCCTTCTCCAAAATCTTGACCAATCTCGGTTGCAATGTTAACCGTGAAGTCACGTTCTATGATATTAGCAGACCTATCTGTCGGACTACAAGAGATCATCAATAAAATCATGCCAACAACCGAAAATAAGACTCTCATTTTTCTCTCCTTGATGTTGGTAGAACGAAGTGTATTTATCCTATACGTGAATTTGACTTAAGAATTTAGTATGCAAACCCAAGTTGCTACCTTTATCCAAAGAGTTGTTTAATACTTGTTGCGATGCGCGATTGAGATTAAAAAATCGTCACAAATCGTATAAAGTGCTACAATAGTTAGGTCCATGGGGTACTCCTTTCGTTTTTGGGATAAAAACACTATAAAGAATATCCCATGGATTTACAAGTGGCAACTTGGGTTTCTATAACGTGAGTTCGACTTAAGAATTTATTGGATAGGAACAGAAACTCGGAAACTGCTAAAATTCAATCATATTATGGGAAACCACTCAACTTTCGGATTTCTGGACATCCTCGATCCCCGAACAGAAGTGATCCGGGGCTTAAGCCTACATCTAAGAGTCCTAAATATTCAGATGAATACCATCCACGAACTCAGGACTTTGTAAATGAAATGGTGAATTAAGGCGTATCAATAGTGTCCAGCAAAATCGTATCTACGAGATGCGTCCTATTCCCAATATGCAAATATGCAAGTTTCGTGCCAATGTCATTAATGAGTCCATTAAAATTCCGATGTTTTTTCAATGTGATGCTTTTAGAACACAGGGAATCCATAGGTTTGTCGGAATTCACATTAGCGTTCATTTTTTTTAAAGTTTACATTGATATCCGTTTGCAAACTACTTTCTGTTGCTAATTGGCAAAAATTGTCGTGTTACGACTATACTTGTGCAGCGTCCTTCAAAAATTGTTGGATAGAAAAGCTTTGGTCATCGGTATCTCTTGCGGCATTTACCAATTGCTTTTTGGAAAACACCGCTGTACTTTTTACCCCGAACTCACGTTTTATAGTGAAGCCTATAATTACTTGGACATTCTGAATAGGCGGGGTTACAAACCCCGCCAGCGAAGGAGGGGTTGTTATTCCCAGAAGTGTCAACTTATTTTTCGGTTTTACTATAATAGCACAATTTCAAACCCCGCCAGCGCAGGAGGGATGGCTGTTGTTCCCTATAACGTTAACATATTTTCAGATTTTACTATAAAACGGATAGACACAGACCCTGTACCTACAGATGATAAGGGGACCTATGGGCTTTACTTCAATCGCCTTAATTCTGCTGTCAGCATTTTGCCACGCGTTATGGAATTTCTACAGCAAATCCAGCAGAGATATACGAATCCTCTTTTTTTGGTGTGGATTTTACACCGTAGTCATAGCGTTCGTTGCCTTTGGTATCAAGCAACCGGTAATTCCGAAACCGGTATGGGGCTATATTGTTGGCTCAGCACTGGTTCATCTGTTCTATCGTCTGTTTTTGACGCACGCCTATACAGTCGGCGAAATTTCCTTTGTTTATCCGATTACACGTGCTGCCCCAGCCTTCTTGCCACTATTTGCCTCTCTTTTCCTAAAGGAACGAATTTCGGCACAAGGCCTGGTAGGTATCTTATGTGTCATAATCTCCATAGTGCTTTATCAACAACGCGAGGCGCGCATCCAGTTCACGGCGTTCCTTCGCTACCTTCGCGAACCGGATTCCCTCTGGGCGTATGCGACCTTGGCGAGCGTCATTGGATACTCACTGATAGACAAGCAAGGGATGTCTGAATTTCATCGCCATTCGACGGATGCCCCTTTGTGGCGAGCCGTGACCTACTATTTAATGGAGAACAGTATCTCGCAAGTCCTTTATGGGTTGTCCTGCCTCGCCCGGTTTCCACACCAGCAGATTGTCCAGATTGGACGAACGGAATGGAAGCGGGCACTCGCTGTTGTTGGACTTGCGTTGATATCCTATTCGCTCATCCTCTACGTCTTGATGACAGAAAAGGTCAGCTATGTGACAGCGGTTCGGCAGTGTTCTGTCATTTTCGTTGTTTTGCTCGGTGGGTACGCCTTGAAAGAAGCCTATACAAAACGCCGATTTATCGCGGCTGTTGTGATGGTATTCGGCATTTTTTTGATTGCAAGTCAGTAGTCCACCAGCAAGCGGTCTGTTTTTGTATAGCCCCATAGACTCCTCAACCAAAGGACACGCCCAATTTGACGCTCCGTTCGGGGTGATTGTCCATCTCTATGTAGGCTTCAACCGAATCTTCAAACGGCACGACCGGATCAATAACATCTTCACAGTCAAACTTGCCATCCGCCAACCACTTCC
>JAKZUG010000464.1:0-3056 GCA_047516705.1 Candidatus Poribacteria bacterium
CCTCTATGTCCTCTTCGCTCGCCATAAGGACGTTTTGGCTTAGGGAAAGACCCGTTTGACATATTTTTTCAGTCTCAGCACAATGCACACCATCAAAATTGAGATTCTGACCGAAAAGATTAGAGGCGAGGAAACTGGCACGATACATAGGGGTGCTATACCAATATCCCATAGGTATCCCCTCTGCGCGCATCGCACGGAGAAAGGTTTCACGCGAGATACCTTCAAACTCTTCGGAATCAAAAATCGCCTTGTAGCCGTGGCATCCACCGCGCGTCGCGCGCGGATCCAATGGCGTGACTTTAATACCGGGTACCTCGCCAAACCAACCATCTAACCAGCGCATATTCTTATGCCGGTAGTTGGTTTCAGCCTCAAGTCGGGTTAAACGAGAAAGCAAAAGACCGGCTTGCCATTCCGTCATGCGGAAGTTGCCACCGAAAGGTTCTGCTTCTCCGAATTCGGCATCAGGTAGTGTGCGACCACAGTTATGCAATGCATAAGCCCGTTCATAGCACTCTCGATCGTTCATCAGGACAATACCGCCCTCGCCAGCGCAAAGGTTTTTCGAGGATTGGAAACTGAAGCACCCGAAATGCCCCCAACTGCCGACCCCGCGTCCACGCCACTCCGCCCCGTGTGCCTGCGCGCAATCTTCGACAATCCCAAGGTTATGTCGATTCGCAATGTCAACAAGCGCGTCTAAATCTGCAGGATATCCAGCGATATGGACCGGCAAAATGACTTTCGTCTTTTCGGTTATCGCCGCTTCGATTTTGGAGACATCCAACAGAAAACTATCCGGTGCAGTATCGACAAAGACCGGTACGGCATGTGTCATCAGAATCGCGACGACTGTCGCTTGAAAGGTATAGGAGGTGGTAATGACTTCATCGCCCGGACAAACTCCCGCGGCTTTCAGGGCGATATAGAGCGCGGATGTGCCGCTATTGACACAAACACCATACTTTGCCCCTTGGAATTCGGCAAACTGTTGCGCAAATTCCGGGACCTTCGGGCCACCAACACCCCATTGTCCACTCTTGTAAATACTTTCAAATGCTTCAATATCGGCAGGATCCTGCGTGGGCCATGCAGGGAAGCCAGCAGTTCGGACAGGTTCGCCCCCGTTTATTGCCAATGTTGCCATCTTTTCATCCCCCTTCAAGTCCTAAAGTAACTTCTACATAATCTCTCAAATCTGTGAACTTCGTTCTATTAATTACCTCTTGTACCTGATGTTCTAAAGCCCCTGATTCTACTTCAGCGATTAATGCTGTCATGACATCTCGCGCTTTTCTTTCTAATTCAGCGTCAATTGCGCCATTTTGGATGGCTTCCTCAAATTCGTCCTCATCCTGAATTTCATGAGTGCCATCTGGGTTTATCCAGAGATCCAAGAACAGATCCGTTATTTCAAAACAATCAAGTTTTCCTGTCCCATCTACGCTCCGCTTGACAGGCTTCATAATATCACAATAATAGCCGGTCCACTCGTTATCCAGATTGTAAACTTTGCCGACATCATACCAAAGCCCCGTAAACACGAACCAGACAGCGGCGAAGTTATCCCCTAAAACCGTCTCGCCGTTTTGTACTATCGGTGAAGATGGCTTAACCCGCTGAGACGTGACAATAACATCGTCGTCCACATAAAGCAACTCCTGTTGAAAGTGATTAACCCGGTCAGGGGGTCTTTTATAGGTAAGTGTTACAGTTTCCATTTTCTAATTTTCCTTGCGGTTCGTTCAGGTGGATTAGGGCTTGAAAGTTTCTCTCCGTATACCCGCTTTCCATTTCATTCCAAGCTGCGCGCTCCTTAAGTTAGGGCTTACGCAATTTTTTGAGGAGCACCCACGTCCCACGCTTCAAATTATCCGTTGTCTCGCGCTGAACGATATGCCGAAATTGCTTCATGGAAGGCTTTAATATGCGTCGGCGTTGTCCCGCAACAGCCACCTATCAAGTAAGCACCGGTTTCAATAAGTGCGGGAACGTGGCTTGCCATCTCCGCTGGTGTTTGCGTATAGACAGTTTGATGGTTTTCATCAAGCTTTGGCATGCCAGCATTTGGATATGCCATCATCCATTTCCCATTGACACCGGTTTCAGCGAGTGCTGTACCGAGCTGCTGGATACCAGCAATTGCATAAGGCATCCCTGTATGTTCATCACGTCTGGATTCCGCACCGCAGTTCACACCGATGATACTAACGGCATCTAAGAGGGAATTTCCATCCGAAAGTTCGTTGTTCATGAGGATTTCAAGAAGATCAGCAGGGGAGTTCCCCCAGTCTGTCCGATAAATGACTTTACCTGTCCGTCGCTCCTTCGTCCATTTGTACGTCAAATTCACTGCAACAGGAATTCCTGTCTCACGTGCGACATCTACAGCGAGTGCCGCTTCTTTTGCAGAAAACATCGTCTCGAGGCAGAGAAAATCCACGCCCTCTTCTGCGAGTGTATGGATCACTAATTTATGTGCTTCTCTCGCGTCTGCATTCGGGATACCGAAAGTCGTATCTCCGCTATCGGCTTCAATTGCGCCGGGGGATGGTCCGACGGAACCTGCAATATATACATCTCTCCCGCTCCGCTCTACAGCCGTTTTTGCGTGTTGAACAGCGAGTCGCGTAAGGCGTTGTGCATCAGATGTGTCTTGCCCCGCCATTTCCAAGTGAAGTGGAGATGCTACAAACGTATTTGTTCCAATAGCCTCAGCACCCGCATTAATATAATCTGAATGGATGTCAACAACAGCAGTCGGATGCAATTCATTCGCGAGTGCACTGTTCACAAGTTCTATACCGCGTGCGAACAGCTGCGAACCGAATCCACCATCGTATAAAATGGGTTCATCCAATTTTAAGCGTTCTTGAAAGCTTTTAACTATTGGGTTTTCGGGCATTTTTTTCCTTCGTCAAAAAATGGTTTTGGATCTTCCGCAGAGATATTTGATAGATTACAGTGGGCATTTTTGTTTAATCTATAATGAATGTTAGGGACACACTTTCTTTGGAAGCCACAGGTAGCTGCATAAAAGTCCACAGTGTTTT
>JAKZUG010000465.1:0-4651 GCA_047516705.1 Candidatus Poribacteria bacterium
GTTAAAGTACCGTCTTCTGGATGAAAGGCATCACGCATTAATGAAACTCTAAGATCTAACTCAGTATAGTTTCCTGCTTTACGGACAGCCACTTCAACCTGTTTGAATGCTTGGAAAACGGCGGCATCATAATCGCCTTGCAAAAAATTGACCAGACTTTTTGGGCAATTATAGGATGAAGTTGTCCTTTAGGTAGGAGGTTTGCCTTACAATAAGCCTTGAAGTCGCCAGATGTTTGGATTCTTTCTCCGCGTCTGGTAACGAAGTATCGAGTAGTTGAGCTTAAATCTCTTACGCTTGCTAAGTTAGTGGGTCTCGGTGCAACAAACCCTTCTCTTTCCAGTCACTGCCAGGTTTCCATGAGTGCAAAGAGAACCTTTTCACGACATTGATAGGGATATTTTAGGTGCGGATTGTCTTGAATCACTCTTGACATAGAATCATATGCTATGATATTTCCAGGGATTATGTCTTGGTTGCCCTCTAAGGACACTAAGAGCGGTCCCGCAAGTTCCTCTGGTTCAAGGCTTAATAGTTGTTCTGCATCTGGGAGTAACTCGAATAGTTTAGAAAACATTGGCATAGTATGTTGCTCTATTTCGGGATTTGGATGTTTCGCTGACGGGATGCCCCGACAAGACTGGACACTTAACAGCATAACACATAAATCCGCAGATTGCAAGACGTTCATCGTTGTGGGTGTGTAAAGTTTTTGTCACAAGATTAATTTTTTGGATAGGACAGGTTTGTTTACATAGCACTCCGCTGGAGTGCAACGGAAGGTGCCCGTCTTTTTCTATAGACATATTGCTCCGGTGGAGCAAAGAGATTTGTTGATAGATAACGGATTTCTCACGCCAAGAGTGTACTATGCCTATAGTAATACCAAATCTGAAAAATAAATTCGCATTTAAGAGATCTTGAAACTCATGCGGAGCCGGATGTAAGAGGCGCAATAAATTGCGCGACTACAAACCGGTTTCTTGTTAATGAAAAGCGGTTATTCAGAAATGGTATAATAAATACCTCCCAAACAACCAAAATTAAAAGTTAACTTCAGAATAACAAATAAATATCTTCCTTCAAACACCCCTTCGCATAAAAAATAATTTGCATGCCCTTTTCTTTTTCGATATACATAACTAAATATAACTTATTTTTAGTTATGTATTCAATGGCATACATCCTCCATCCGATGTGCGGTGGACCACATCCTAACAAGGTAACAACACGCAGGAAAACAAAGATCTGATAACCTTAGACCAATCAACAAAAATTTCATAGTAACTCGTTTTAAGTGCCAAAACCAAAAAACGCCCGTAAACCCACACCACCACTGCGTTTGTAAGCAAAACAACCAGAACCTTAAAACCGTAATTTCATAGTTATGAAAAAAATCAAAGGCTTAACAACACCTGCAAAACCCTTGCCACATCTGACTCCGTAGCGGTCCCCGAAATGCTTTTTCGGATCCTTACTATGAAATACTATGAAATTTCATAACTTTCATAGAAACGCAGACAATATTTACACTCCCCAAAGAATTCTATAATTGGACAAAATCGTTCTCTGATGGTAAAATTGATAAAACACAATATAGAAAGGCAGAAAATGCAACGAATCCTTATAGACACTGATCCCGGAGTAGACGACGCGTTCGCGATCTTTCTCGCAATGCACTCACCAGAATTACAGATAGAGGCGATCACAACAGTCTGTGGGAATGTCCGTGTTGCGCAAGCGACACAAAACCTACTCACGATCCTTGGCGTGCTTGACCTTGACAAGTTTCCTATTATTGCCCAAGGCGAAGCAGAACCGCTCGTTAAACCCCTCGTGACAGCAGCACACGTCCACGGTGAAGACGGCTTAGGGAATACCAGCCAATTGCGCAGTGCCGATGGAAGTCCACTGTACCGTCCTGCTGACACAGAGATCTCATCAATGGCAGGTGTTGATCTCATTCTTGAGATGGCATCTCACTATCCAGATGAACTGGTTATTGTGACGCTTGGTCCATTGACGAACATCGCGAAGGCAATCCGTAAAGACGCAGCCAAGATGCAACGGCTTCGGAAGATTGTTGTCATGGGTGGAGTATTTGAAGAATACGGCAACGTTACAACAACAGCAGAATTCAACATCTTCGTCGATCCACATGCAGCCCATGAAGTCTTCCATTTCGGTGTGCCTGTCCATATCGCACCGCTTGACGCAACACATCAAGTTGTCTTAACGGGAGAACGGTTGCACGCCGAAGTCGATAAACGAGACAGTAAGATTTCCAGTTTCCTCAAGGATGCCACGCAATCCTGTATGGAATTTTATCGTCAACACGTCGGGTTCTGGGGATTCCATATCCACGATGCTCTCCCAATTGGCATGCTCACACATCCAGACGACTTTGAGAGTGTTGATGCCTACGTACAGGTTGAGACCGAGGGAACTTTGACAAACGGCATGACAGTTGCTGATCTACGACGAGAACGCCAACACCCTGATCCGAACGCGCAAGTGTGTGTTAAGGTTGCTGCCGAAGCGTTTTTGGATAACTTTTTCGAGCGGCTTCAGTGAAATAGGACGGTCTCATATCGCCGACAGGAAATCTTGGAAAATTATAATTTATACCGAAAGTATTGCCTTCAAACATTGCGCCTCGATTCGTCTCACCCCGGACTAAAACTGCCTTTCCATCGGTTTGGAAACAGTTGTTGTAGAAACGGGTGTTGCGAATTCCTTCGCTCGAACAGTCAACCCCCGCAGGATTTCCATCGGCGGATTTTGCCATGTAGATGCTATTCGCATAAAAAGTTGTGTCCGTGATACCGCCGTTTGCACCAGTAGACCAGAGGTGGATGCCTCCATAACGATTCCGTCTGCCATCGTTTACACTTAGATTATAGCGGAGAACGTTACCGTAAAACGGACGCGCGCCCTCAAACTGTGCCAGAAGATACCCAGCCCCGTCATTGTCGTGGGAATAGTTATACTGAACGACTGAATTCGTCACACCACCATCCAGATCAAAGCCACCACCATCTTTACTGCTACCCGTGCGGTTGTGATGAGACTCGTTGAATTGAATCACAACACGATTAGCATCCCAAGCCCATATACCGACGGGACCACCGCCTTTGTAGTCGTTCAAGCTGCCGTTTTCGTAAGCACGGCAATGCTCAATAAGTGCACCATCTACCTGTGCAAGGACAATACCATTCCCCGAATGACTGCCCTTATCCGGGATACCCGCATTTCTATAGGCACTGCAGTTACCAATATAAAAATCAGCGTGCGCGTAGCCCTTTTGATCTGGATTCCAAGCACCGATACAGCTGATACCCGCGTCGCCGTTGTCATGGCTCGTGGTGTTCGTAATTTTGACATCACGAAACCCGCTCCAACTCATATCGGTCGGTTGCGCTACAAGGCTAATCCCGGAATACTTGAAACCGCTGACATCTACCCGATGAATCTGAACGCCTGCAAATTTGACACTTCCCGGTAGGGTATTAATGAATAAAATACCAGAGCTGGTATTCTTCGATGCCCCAGCACCGACAAAATTGAGATTGACGAGGTGCACACCACCTCTATTTTTTGCTATGAAACCGGCACCGGACCCCGCGTCAATCGTCGCCCTGCCCGACCCATAGGAGCCTATTGTTAAAACAGATGGCGTATGCCTACTACTTTGCCTAACACCAGCAAGACAGAGGTTACCGACGAAGGTATGGTTGGCTTGAAACCAGACCGAATCACCGGGTAACAACTGCGCAGCATTCACTCGGTCAATACTTCGCCACTGTTGTGTTTCGGACGAACCGGTGTTTGAATCGTTCCCGAGTAAACTGACGTAGTAATTCATCAAAATGCTTAAAACACATTCGCCCCGCCAAGGGGGTGGTTCGGGATATAGCGGAGTTCACTGTAAGGATCGCTCTGAAGCATCAGCGGCACTCCCAATTTAGGGAGTTTCAGTTCAGCCAATTTAACACGTTGATCGTGTGTAAGTTCTGCTGCGACTTCCTCTATTAGATCTTTAATTTCGTCGAGGTAGATGTCTCGTTGTCTTAGAAATTTTCGTGCCTCCTCCCGAAATTCATATAGGTCCCGTCTCATCCGCGTGTCCGTGAATCTGTCTTCATATCGACCGTATTGTCGTTGCGTTATGCCTGCACGGAATACCTGATAATCCGCCTCTAACTGTTTCTTCTCAAAATCGTAATCCTCGACAATATCACGGATGAGATTCAGTTTCGGCTGAACCGTCTGCTGCTGTGCTGTTGTCAGTTGCAATGCAGCGGAACTTTTGGAAACATCAATCAGCTTAAGCCCTCCACATGCTTGCAAAAGACCACAGAGGAGTAAAATAAGGAGCAACCGTGTGTTTCCCATAATAATCAATTCTCCATTTAGACGATAGCAGGTTTATGAAGCACTCCCACCGGGCCACGTTTCCATCATCTCTACCCACTGCTCTGGACCACAATCGTCCAAATTGTATAACTCTCCATATTTTGAGCGCAGATACGCCATATAGGGTTTAATAGAAAGCGGACTTCCCGTTGCCCGTTCAATGATTTCTGGTGCTGTATATTTCGACCCATGTTGATAAAGATTCTCTTTCAACCAATTGTGCAATGTACTAAAC
>JAKZUG010000466.1:0-7498 GCA_047516705.1 Candidatus Poribacteria bacterium
TATGCACCCTTTCCAACCGAAATTTAGGTCTTTAATTATTAAAGGGTAGACCAGCGTTTTAAATTTAAACCGTTTTAAATCTTTATCACTAATCATGGAGAATCCTGATGGTAGAAAGCGATGTTCAACTGATTCGCAGAATCTTATCAGGCGATGACGAGGCATTCAGTATTTTAGTCCAGAAATACCAAAAGAACGTCCATGCGCTTGTGTGGCGGAAGATTGGGGATTTCCATATTGCTGAAGAGATTACGCAAGACACCTTCCTCCGCGTATACAAAAGCCTCACAACACTCAAAGATCCTAATCTGTTTGCGGGGTGGCTTTATGTCATCGCAAATCGGCTTTGCATTAATTGGAGCCAAAAAAACAGTCCAGTGATGCAATCGTTGGAAGACACACCTGTGGAAGAGATAGAGCAATCTTCTTATGCGCATTATCTATCAGAGCAACGCGAGGTAAAAGACTCTGATCGTCACTGCGAAATCGCCCAAAAACTTCTTCAGAAATTGCCGGAGAGTGAACGCACAGTAGTGACACTGTACTATCTCGGTGAAATGACAGCGAAGGAGATTGGCAAGTTCTTAGGGGTGTCAGCGAACACGATTAAGAGTCGGATTCGCCGGGCGAAAGAGCGTTTGCAGAACGACGAAGAACTCTTAATTAGCAAAACGCTTGGGAGTGTTCAATTACCTGCCAACCTAACTGAGAGCATCATACAACAAGTTGCCAATATAAAACATGCACCCTCTCCGGTTGGGAAACCGTTACTGCCATGGGCGGCTTTTGGCGCAGCTGCCGTTTTGGTCATGTTGCTTCTCGGTGTCAGCAATCAATACCTCACACGTTTCCAGAAACCGTATAGTTTTGAGGCACAATCTGAACCCACGATTGAAATTGTTGATACGCCTATCACGCTTGAGATTGACGCAAAACCGGATGTACGAAATCAAGTTGGGCGTGCTTTTACCGCCGGTAAAGGCAGCGGGAACGATTTACAAGTTTCTCAGGCGGTTTTAGCAACCGATATGCTGGAAGATTCCGCCAAGTTTTCTACTTCGCAGTGGACCCAGACAGATGGACCTCAAGGTGGCACTGTCCTTGACATCTTTGCTACATCTGAAAGGACCCTTTACGCCGCTACACTGTCAGGTATCTACAGATTGACAGTTGATACAACTGCGTGGACGCTCATCAACACCAGTGTCCCGATCAGTCAGTCCCGAATGCCGATGGCAGAGTATGAGGACACCCTCTATATTGTCTCTGCTGATGAAGTGTTTACTTCAACCGACCATGGCGATACGTGGCAATCACTCGGATCCCGTCCAAACGGACATGCTGTTAGGTTGATAATAGTGGATGAAGCACAAGAGAACGGTTCACAAGCACGTCCTGTAATGTATCTTGCCCTTCAGGATAAAGGCGTTTTCCGCTCCATGGATGCTGGTACACAGTGGGACCTCCTTAACGATGGATTGACAGGTGAAAAGGTTTCTACGGTGGCTGCAATCGGGAACACGGTATTTGCTGGTACAGACAACGGGCTCTACCGTCTTGATTCAGGTACCTGGGGGCAATTACCTGTCGCTGCCTCCGAAATTATTCATTCTTTAGTCGTTCATAAAAACAATCTCTATGTCGTGACAGGTCATGACCTTTTTACCTTGGGATTGCTTGAATCAAGGCTGAGGGATGAGGGGCAAATAATACGCGACTACAACGCAAGTTCAAGTAGGATTTTCTACTCGACTGATTTGGGAGAGGCGTGGACTGAGATAACACCGAGAAATAAATCTCCGTTTGTAACGACACCAACGGGTATGAAGCTTGTGGTTGCTCGTGATACACTTTTACTGCTGGGTATTAACGAATTACGATCAAGAGACGGTGGGCAAACTTGGACAGATCTCGGACTTGACAGAGATTTGTTTACGCGCGGAGACTTTTCAATTGTAGCGATAGACGAGAATACGTTTTACAATGTTAGCACATCCGGTGTTCATCGCACAACCGATGGTGGTGAATCGTGGCAACCGTTTATGAACGGGATGACAGGGACCAGAATGTTGGGTTTAATAGCGTTCAACAATAGACTATACATGCATACCGGCAGCGACGTTTTCCAATCAACCGATGGGGGCACATCGTGGAAAAACGTTCCAGTTAATCCGGGCAGCGTTGCGGTTAGATGGGTAAAGAAGGAACAGCCTCAAGGCAATTTCTCGCTTAATTCAAGATTGGTAGCGGCTAACAACGCGCTTTATGGAATTATACCTGAAGAGGACGACCTGCGCGTTTTTCATTTACCTATAAGTAGCGATGTGTTCCTTCCTGTTCACAGGATACCCTCTTTCGCAGGGCGATCCCCCTCCCTTAATGTGTGGACAAGAGAAGCCTTAGCCTTTGAGGTGTGGACCAGCGTCGAAGAGGTGGAACAGTCACCCTTAGTTGATGGTGATGAAGAAGGCGATAGCCTGCCCGTTACGTTGTACTTTATGAAAAAACATTGGAATGCTGGCGGGTTTGCTGTCAGCGGTGAGACGTTCTACATGGAATGCCAACGGCGGCTTTTCAAATGGAAACCCAACAGTCAGGAATGGAAAAATACCAAGTTGATAGATACCGGTGAGCAACCTGACACCGAATTGGATAGCGGATTCAAGTTGGCGGTTTCAGGAGAAACCGTCTACGTCGGTAAACGGGATGGTCAACTCTTTCAATCGCTTGATGGGGGAGACAGCTGGAAAGACGTTACCTCTGGTCTTCCACTTCACTTTACCTGTTTCAACGAGATAGTATTTGTCGGAGCAACGGTTTATGTCGCAACGGACGAAGGGGTCTTATCCTCACAGAATGGAGAACACTGGCGCGTGATAACCGATAAAATGGATACGCGTATCGTCATAGATAGGTTTGCTGTGGATGGCACTACTGTTTATGGTGCTGCGGATACCGGTGTCTATCGCTTAGAAGACGAATGGCAGCAGATTTCCCCAGAAATTCCAGATAAAGTCATATCACTCGTCGTTAGCAACGACAGACTTTACATTGCTACCGAACAACGCGGTATGTTTCACATCTCGCTTGGAGAAGAAGAATGGATAGGAGTTATGAGATAACTTGCACTGTCTTTCACGGATAGATATTTCTAATGCGGGTGAGTGCCAGATTTAGATAATCCGCGGTAGTTGTACTTTATACTAAAGTTTGGATAATTTGGATGATATTCAGGTGGCTTCTCAACGTATAGTGCCTGCTCTCACTCGAAAACCCGTCTAATATCCTGCGACTTTGTTTCTTGCAGACAACTCGTAGAAAAAGATGCCTCGGTGTTAGCAGAGCGCAGCCCCAGCGGTGCGACATCTGTGTGGAAATGTGTCTGCCGCAAGAATAAGCCCCAGCGGGGCGACATCTGTGTAGAAAAATGTTAGGTTACAAGGATACTGGCGGGGTTTCAAACCCTGCCGTTCCATAGGTGTATAGGTAATTGTGTGGGCTTTACTATATAAACGCAATAAACGCACCGCCCAAAGGAGTCTAATTATGAGATTTACCATCGGAAGAAAAACCATGAACGTTTTAGTAAGCACTCTTTTTATCGCGATGCTTATATTCCCTTCCGCTTTCGCAGCGGAGGACAAACACACTTCTGATGTTACCAGTCTTTACCATCTCGCCAATATCTTGGGCATTCAGGTATCATTGGCACAAATCGAAAACACCCTTATTCAGAAGACTGAGGAGCATCGTGTCACCGATTTTGCGAGTCTCATTGACGCTGCCAAGGTAATTGGACTTGAATTGCAAGAACGTAATCTCACTTATGAAGAACTTCAAGCGTTTAAAACGCCGGTCATTGCCCATCTCAAGACTGCGTTTGAAGACGAAAACCCTGTGAAAGCGGATGCTGCCGTTGAACATTTCATTGTCGTTGAGTACACAAACAAAAAGTGGGTACGCCTCTTTGATACACCAAACAGGTTTTTATATCAGGCAGCCACTGTTGTTTCCCGAGATCGTTTTTTGGATCTCTGGACAGGACGTGTACTCGCGCTCTCGGAAAGCCAACGTCAGCAACGACAACCGGTTTTAGGTGTTTCACCTACGCTGCTGGATTTAGATGCCTTAATCACACTGCGGCATAACTTCGCGGATCAGGACTTGGTGGGGTATCAATTTCCTGTCCGACTTAAAAACCGCAGTGATACGCCAATACAAATTGTCTCTGTTGCAGCCAATACGTGACGTTCCGTTGTCGTCGATAAACCAAAGGCAGGTGTCATCCCTGTAGGGAAAGACGCTGTTTTAGGGATCGGTTCGACTGCAGTTGCAGTCCACAGGACTTTTTTTATGACTGTCCATATTCAGACAGATACACCGCAACGTCCGTATACTTTCATCTCCTTCGGACGCGCTCGGGAATTACCTGTGGTTTTTCTTCCTGAAAACATTTATCTGGAAAGTACCGGTACATCACAACCCAAGAAAACTGTCGGGCTTAAAAACCCTCGTGAGACCGCTCTGATGATTCAAAATATCAAGAGTTCACAAGCGTGGATTCAACCCGTTCTCCGTAGTGACAACGTCGTTTATCCGTGGCGCACCGCGGACATTGAACTGATTTTTAAGACGGATCAGATGCCCAAAGGCGGGTTTAACGAGAAACTCACGGTTGATTACATGGATCACAAAGGAGAACTAAAGAGTATCACGCTGCCCATATCTGGGGAAATAAATCAAACCTATACACTCTCGCCTAACCGATTCTTCTTCGGACAAGTCAATTCCGCTGAGGAAAATGCAAAAGTGTTAGTGCTTAGCAACTTGAGTGGCAATGAACTTCAGATTGAGAAAACCGAAGCAGATATCGGAACAATTGAGGTAAAACGACAAGCGGATAGTAACCGCTATCAATTGACGTTAACGTTACCACCTGTTTTAGCAAAGGGTATCCTGAAAGGCGAAGTTCAACTCCATACAAGCCACCCGAAGATGCGCCTTATCAAGATCCCAGTTTTTGCTTTTGTCGCTAAGTAGGAACATTTCGCGTCTGAATACACTGAAAATACTTAAGGAGACATCCCATGAAATATGTCAGTGGTACATTTCTCATAATTCTAACGGCTCTTTTAATGAATCCGATCACATTATTTGCCGCACCGCATGAACCGTCACCTGCTGGTGGTGGTTGGCTTGAACTCGATCCGAAACTTGGGCAAATCCAAACCGAGGCACCTTGGTTACCTGAACTTTCCGGCACACTCACGATTGAAGCGTGGATCTACGTAGATGAGACGTTACCCAAGCAAGTCACCTTTTCACTCGTTGGTCAAACAGACCGATTCGGCTGCTTTATGGTTGGAATGCCTGTGGATGAAAATAGAGATAATGTTATGGATACTCGGATCGGTGTCTTTTCCAATGGCACCAAAAAACCTTCACATGTGACGAAGATGGAAAGTCTGCCGATTCGTCAGTGGGTGCATTATGTAGCGACAATCGACCGCGGGGCCGCCATTGGCAGCGACGGTCATATTAGAGGAGGTGCTGATGGGAGCGAACTGCCAGGACCAAATGAGAATCGTCTTGTGCTTGGCGGTATGCCAACTTTGACGAAAATGCCAATGCTGCCGGACAAAATGCGTTTCGCTTCAGGGGTCTATATTGATGAGTTGCGAATCAGCAGTGTCATCCGCTATAAAGGCAACTACGATGTGCCGACAAGGGCGTTCAATACAGATACTGACACCATAGGCCTTTATCACTTTGATACAGCGTCAGACCAACGCTTTGAAGATAGTTCAAGTTCCCAGATTCCATTAATCCGTAGTGAGATAGATCCTGAAATTCTTGCGAAGAGTGAGGAAACGACAGAAACCCCACTGTCAAAAAGCGAAGAAGAACTATTACAACTCATCCGTGAAGGTGTCGCCTATTACGATAGCTTGCTGGAAAGTGGGCGCGTTGATTTCCTCCGGAAGACTGACAGCGTTGCCTCTGCTGGGCTCCCTGAACTGGGACGTGCTCTCAGTGGTACTTGGAAGGGGACTTTCGAGTTTTCGGGACGCAAAATGAGGGGCGTTGTGACGCGAGATGCTATTCAGTACGAGCCTGACCGAAATATCCCGATCACGGATACAGAACAATACGCTTATGATGGCGAAACATTTGAGAAACTCCGGGAAACATCTCACCATATTGTGCTGAGTCGAAGAAGCGAAGTCGTCCATGATTCCTCCGATGATCCACGCTTCTGGGGATGGAATCTCAGAGGTGGAGAAAGCTCGCTTGTAATGTTTATTGATGGACTTGATATCGAAAGTATTAAAGAGGTGCGTTTCAATGATAGTGAGGTCTATCATATCAGAGGAAATATGTTTGGTGGCACTATAGAATTGTGGCTGAACCCGAAGAAAAATTACCGTCCCGAACGCTTTAGAGTTTCTAATCTCATGCTTTCGATGACAAAGGATTTCAAGTTCAAAGAGGTCGCACCCGACCTCTGGTTTCCGGAAGCTGCCAAGTGGGTTACCACTGTCGCGAAAATCGATATCAAAACCACAACTGTGCAATTCACAAACATCTGGATTAACGAACCCATCCCTGAATCCCGCTTTTCCATTGAGCCACCTCCGGGGGCAACGGTGGTTGACATGCGTACCCAAGAAAGTTTTGAAGTTCCAGCCGAGAACAACAAATGATGTGTTTCAAGCGCGCAAAGCGTTGTGCCTGAACTATATGTTTTAGAAGTGTTCCTACCGATAAAGGGAAATTTGAACGACCTCGCAAAAAATTTGACAAATTCTAATTTTTGTGGTACTATGTCAATAGTCGTGAAGTGTTGTTTGCAAGTCCTGCTCTATTGCAAAACGTAGGGTTCCCGTCTCAACAACCGTAGGAACATCATGAGAAATCCCCCCCGTAAGAAGTGGCGGTTCAGGAATTCAGATCTTGACAGCAGTTTGGCGTTGGCATCCGAAGCGGGTGTCTCTCCGCTTGCTGCGCAGCTGCTAATCAATCGAGGCATAAAAACCGCTGCCGAAGCGCGAGCCTACCTTTACCCGACTTTTGATGAACTCCACTCCCCTTTTAAATTAGCCGATATGGACAAAGCCGTGGAACGGATACACAAGGCCATCTCACGGGATGAGAAAATCTGTGTCTATGGCGATTATGATACCGATGGCACCACCGCTACTGCGTTATTACTCAATACATTCCACCACATGGATGTCGCTGCCGACTACTATATCCCGAACCGGTTTGGAGAAGGCTATGGGTTGAGCGAGGATACGGTAAAAAAAATCCACCGAGAAAGCGATGCTAAGTTGTTAATTACTGTAGACTGTGGCATCACATCGGTGCAGGAGGTCGCGTTAGCCAATCAACTCGGTATGGATGTTATTGTCACTGACCACCACCAACCGGAGACAGAACAACCACCAGCACACGCGCTAATTTCACCTAAGATTCCGGGGAATGAATACCCTTACAC
>JAKZUG010000467.1:0-3914 GCA_047516705.1 Candidatus Poribacteria bacterium
CTTCTCCTTATCTATTTGTATCGGTGCGAAGGTATTCCACTTATTCACCCAACTTTGATAGCACCGCACTAAGTCGATAGCGGCTTCATCGCGTCTATCCTGTCCGCGGGGTGTCAATGCCCGGAACGCTGTCGGCGAGTAGAAACGCACTTGCATCCGGGTCTTTGTCTCTGCCGTCTCAACGAGTTCGTCGTAGGTCGTCGTGCCGCCCCAACCGTCGGTTTCGGGAGCGGTTGTTATGAGACGGTTGATTTGGAAGGTCGCCTGCCCAAGGCGGATTGATGGCAGTGGATCGGTGAAGAAGGCTGGCGCAAAGTGTGCGAACAGCGCATCGCTTAGAAACGTGAAGCGGAGTTTGCAGTCGGTTCCGGCTTGGAGGTGTAACTGGTTGCGGTGGCGTGTGCCTCTGGCTATTAGCGGCGAGACGGTGAACGGTTTTTGTGCGGATGTGGCGTGTGCTTCTTCTGCCTTTTTCGGGTTGCCGATGCGTAGCAATGCGAGAAACACGGCGTGGGCGTGGTGTCCCATGGTTGGGCGGAGGGTGACATCTTCTGGAGGAGATAGGTGAATAACGGCACTGATGGGCATGGCAGTAAGAGTTGTCAGTACGGATTTCTGCGAAATCCTTTCAGTTGTCAGTAACAAGAGGCTGCTGAGGGTATCAAACCGCTTGTTCCTGTTTCTATCTCGTAATCGAGGGGCTTGTCGTTTCAAGATGATGAATGGGTGTACCTTGTTACAGGTTGGTATCCGTTTCCATCTCGCAATCGAGGTTCCTTTTGTTTAAAGTGAGCAGATTATAACCTTAAAATCTTCCCCGATACTGACTGGTTTCCATCTCGCAATCAAGAGGTTTTTTGTTTCAAAGATGCACGTTCATGTCGAAGATATGATGTTATTCTGGTTTCCATCTCGGCATCGAGAAACTTTGCTGTTCAAGTTGGAAATCGAATTGCGTTGGGTTCAACTACGACATTGAAGATCTGATGTTTCCATCTCGGAATCAAGAGGCTGTTTCAAGTGCCGAGTGGACACATGCACACCCTGTTTGACATCTTTACGTTTCGATCTCGCAATCGAGAGACTTTTCGTTTCAAGCAATCCCGCAGGTTTGGAACTTCGATACTATCCACTAGTTTCCATCTCGGAATCGAGAGGCTTTGCTTCAACCATGCACACCCTGTTCGATATCTTCCACAAGTATCATATATTTCAATCTCGGAATCAAGGGACTTTTCCGTTTAAGCCCTGAAGCACATATCGTTGATCTGTTGGTGCAATACAAGTTTCCATCTCGTAATCAAGCTTCTTTTCTTTTCAAGAAGTGACGAACTACGACCCAAGTGACTGGCTTATCGGGTTTCCATCTCGGAATCGAGAGGCTTTTCAGTTCAAGAAATAATCAACCTGCTATTCCAGATTACGGTTGGGTGCTTCCATCTCGCAATCAAGACGGTTTCAGCTCAATTTGCCATCTTTGCGGATACCGGTTGGGAACGGCAAGGGTTTCCATCTCGCAATCAAGAAATTTGCTTTTCAAAGCTATACGGGTTATATGCTAGAGCGCATGGTTTACGGGTTTCTATCTCGGAATCAAGATACTTTTGTTTTCAAGTTCAATGTCAAATTTACCCCGACGTATCCAGCAGAGCAGATGTTTCCATCTCGGAATCGAGTAGCTGCTCAGTTCAAGTCGGGGTTAGAAACCTCTTCTACAAAGATATTTTCGTTTTATCTCAGATTGGAATCAAGTGCCTTTCCAACTCAACCCTTGATATTTAATTTTACACCGTGCTGGTCTATTTGTCAAGACTCAATGCTTTTTTTCAATTTTTTTTCAGATTATGCACGTTTTTTACTCAAAAATTGGGTCTTTAAGATAGGAAGGTGAGGACGGTTCATAAATTAGAGGCGTTTCCGAATGTCTCCCACAACATGGTGTTCTGCTGTTCACGTCTTTGCTCGCGCCTTCCCGTTTCAAGGAAATCGAAACACCGTGCGGACATCTGTGTGTCGCCGGTATGCTCCGCCAGAGATGTGTCAAAACAGGTTGACAAGCGCGTGTCTTTGTGTTACACTTTAGTTGTCAATACCAGAAAGAAAATCGGAGAAATTATCATAGAGACCACGATCTACCAGCCATCGGATGCCCCTCATATCCTACTGACCAGTTTGGGGATGCGCGCCATTAAAACAACCTACAAGTTGGACAAAAAAACAGTCACGACTAAACTCACCCCACTTGCCTTGGTGCAGCTTCTGGAAGAATCACAATTGCCTAACCGTGTTGTCGCGGTAGCTACACAAGGTGCAAAGCGTGAAACGTGGCAACTTTTTCGTTCAGGAATTTGTAGGACTCTCAAGTTTAGCCCGGAATTGGTTGAGATTCCTGACGGAAACAATCCTGATGAAATCCGTCAGATTCTTGAATCTGTTGCCAATCGCATCCCTGAAGGTGCAGACCTCACACTTGATGTCACGCAGGGATTCCGTCACTTTCCGTTTATCTTCTATGCTTTGGTGCTCTACCTTACATCGCTCCGCGGTGTAAAGATTCGTGGTGCTTACTACGGTATGATAGAAGGGACACCACAAGGTGCGCCCAAGCCTATCATTGACCTGCAGCCACTACTTGAATTGCCAGAATGGTTCCATGCAGTCCGGATGTTTCGTGATTATGGGACAACGAAGCCTATTGCGGATCGCCTCCAGCCGTTGGCAGATACGCTAAAACAGGAAACTGAGCAACTGTTCAAGGTCGGTAACGAGGAAGCTGGAAAAGAACATTCACGGCGAGCCAAACCAGTCAAAAACTCTGTTGATCAGCTCAAACAGTATGCATTTGCTTACGAATCCGCTTTGCCTCTGGAATTGGGGAAAGCGAGTAAAATGCTCGTCAATTCGGTTCAAGAGCTGCCTGTTACGGCTAATTCAGGTCTACCGTTACTACTTACCGAGCTGATTAAAACTGTTGTTGACGCAGCGGAGGAATCAGCATTTGAAAAACCGCCAAACAAAGATGGAAACTGGAAAGCGGTTATTCATTTAGATAAAGATGAGTTAGAACGGCAGGCTCGGATGATTGATTTATATTTAGATCGCGGGCAACTCTCACTCGCAACAGGGTTGATGCGTGAGTGGGTCGTCTCTTGGGCAATTTGGAAATCAAGCGAGACTGAGGAATATAAGGACTGGTTGAATGGCAAAGTCCGACAACGTTATGAGCATCGTCTCGGTGCTATCGGTGCTTTTGCCAGAAACGACGAATTCCGGTCTAATATTACACCGGAGCAGCAAGAATTCGGTACCTTCTGGAATCAATTGACAAATGATCTGCGCAACTTTCTACACCATCATGCGATGCGAATAGAGGCACTTGAACAACCTCCCTCGCCTCTTGAAAACGTTCGACACTTTTGGAATGAATTGAAAAAAGATTGCATTGATATGCCGTTACTGGGTGGTGGAGGCGGTAAACTGCTTATTTCACCACATGGAACGCGACCGGGTGCTCTGTTTTCGGCATTACAGATCGCCGAAGCCGATACTTGTCTCGTTATCTGTTCAGCCATTTCAGCGAGTAGTGTTCCTGAAGCCGCCAAACACGCAAATTTTACGGGTTGTATTGATCAAATCGAAATGGACGACCCGCAAGGTGGCTTTAATGAAATCGATGAGATAACGCAGCAAGCACGTCACTACCTATTGAGTGCGGATGAAGTCGTAGCCAACATGACCGGTGGCACAACACTCATGGGCATAGTTGTTCAACAACTTGTGGAAAACGCACAGAAACTGGATCGACCAGTGAGGCGTTTTGTCCTCATTGACCGTCGCCGACCAGAAGATCAGGCAAGCAATCCGTTTGTCGAAGGTGATTCTTGTTGGCTTGATGAACCTTAGGACTTGTCATC
>JAKZUG010000468.1:0-7414 GCA_047516705.1 Candidatus Poribacteria bacterium
TCAATATTTTTTTGGGTGTATCATCCATACGGGCAACCGTGTCCTTCCATGGAGTAGCGTTAGCGGATCAGCAGTTTTTTGAAAATTTCACTGCAAATTCGATCATCGCATTGGCGATGTTGATTCCTGTAACCGCCTCCAATTCCTCAAATCCCGGCGATGGATTGACTTCTAAGATGACGGGTCCCTCATTTGTCTCCAATAGGTCAACACCGGCTATTTCTAATTCGAGCGCAGCTGCTGCTTTTATAGCGAGGCGGTTGTATTCATCCGGTAGCATGAAGGCTTTTCCTGACGCGCCTTTGTGAATATTCGCACGGAATTCGCCCAGCGGCGCGCTTCTTTTCATCGCCGTGACTGCTTCACCGCCTACGACGAGGACGCGGATGTCAACCCCGTCTGCTTCCGTAACGAAAGACTGAATCACATAATCGTGATGGAGATCACACAACGCCTCCACTGTTGAAGCGAGCGATGTCGGTGTATCTAACAACATAATACCTCTGCCGTGTGTGCCGTAAAACGGTTTTAAAATAAACGGATAATCTCCCATTTCGGCTACGGCACCCTCTAAAAACGCCGCGGAACCGACGGTGAGACTCGCTGGGATGGGTAAGTCGTGCTGTGCGAGGATACGTAGGGAGTGGAATTTGTGCCGTGCTGCAGCGATCGGTTTTGCGCGATTAATTACAGGGGTGCCGATCCATTCAAAGTGTGCCACGACCTCTTCGCCATATTGTGCAGTTGTGCGGCTGAGTCGTGGCATTATAAGATCAAAATCCTCTACTGGTTTTCCGTGATATGTGATGCGGTTACCGGTGCCACCGACATGGAGGTAGAAACCGAAGGGGTCTAAAATTTCAGGAGTGTGTCCTGCATTGCGGGCAGCTTCGGTGAGGCTGAGCGTAGAGTGGTTTTGAGGTCCCCGAGAGAGGATACCGATTTTCATAGTATTGTGTCGGGACATAGCATCAAGGCACTGTGTTATCTCGGTGACGGTGAAGACCCGCCGACAAGCAGCTCCAACGGCTCCGTTGATTCTCGCAAACGTTTCAGTGCCACCTCTCCTCGACAGCGGCGTTCGTTTTGAAGTTCAGATACACGTGTTCTGAAAAGCAGCATCGTCTCAGTGACCCCCGGCTCGGTGACAGCACCGGCGAGCACGCCTCGAACAATCAATTGGACATTTTTTAGTGCGGGGTTTTGTTGAACAGAAAATGTTGCGCATTCGTTGATCAGAGAGCGATATTCGTTTAGTAAGTCGGGCCCTACAAGGGCATTGCTCTCTGTGACCAACAACTCGGCATCCAAGACAAAACCGAAAGTGTTATCTTTTCCGTCCTCGTCAAAAGTACTATAGCGATCATTGACAAACATAAAAATATACTTGTGATCGCCTGCTAAAAAATCCTCAACGTAAAACCTTTTACCATACCAATCTTTCGTCGGAACAATAGTGCCCTTCTCAATACACTCATTATAATGAGATTCGTCAGTTGTGTAATATGCATCAACCATAGGGTAAAACCTTTCTATAGCTACAGTGACGGTGATGCTCCGACGCACCACTCGGTCAGAATTTAGAACATTATCTTCGTGGCAGAAATCCCCTTGGGACTGGGTAGAGCACATCTTGAGGCTCTGAAATCAGGACAGATCAATACCGCTGCCAGTGACAATGGCATAGAAGCACAACCCGAAAATTTTACCTTTTCACTGGGGATTAATCCAGATTTTGAGTGCCTTCTCCGCAAGTTCCTCCGCTCTTGCCAAGATAGTATTTTCATTCCACTGCTTTGTTTGAGCAAGGCTCCGATTCAAACGTAGTGGACTATCACGAAATCCGCCGCATATACATTGTTTTTCCTTGAAAGGACGATCACTTAATTTTGAATTGTACCCAGTGAGAGTAAGATTACCAATCGTGTGGAGGTATTTTTCCTGTATCTCCTGCCAGTTCTCACCTAACTCTTGCTGCCATGATTCAGACAGATCAGGGTTTTGCGGCATCACATGTTCGATCGTGTAGTCTGCGATACTGATTAGTTCCCTACGGCCATAATTTTCCAGTTTGCGCAGCAGATAATTGCACCTACTAAAGTTATAGACATTCTTGATAAACAATGCCTCCTTGAATTCGCTGTTTAAAGGATAGCGTCTAGTGGATGTTAATTGCCGGAAAGCATCCTTTAGACTTTCGAGATAATCGCTTTTGTCAACTTTCGTCATCAGCACCTCAAAGACTCTGTTTAAGGTATTTGTTGGAATGCCACATATAGCACGACGAAAGACATAACTTTCTACCAACCGAAGGATTTCAATTAGTTCTGATTTCTGGATTTGCCTTTGTATATAGTCTTCATAAGCCTCAAGTAAAAGTGGGCGTGCAACTCCAGCCTCTAAATCCTGAATGTCCACCAAACACTCTCGCAAATCCGGATCGTTTTCTTGAAGTAGCGCAAATTTAACATAGTGTTTTGAATAGCGATCGATCTCTGCGATGGTGGATTCTAGCACTTCCAACGTCGTTTGTCTAGGAACATGCGTTTTGAAAGTTTCGTAAACATTGTTGATATTGGGAATTTGTCGTCTCTTGACAGTGAGATAATCCCTGACAAACCAGTCAAACCATTCGGTGTAGGCTTCTCCAAAACGTTCTTCCATAGGTAACCAGTGATCTTTATAAAGTTTGTTCTGGAAACTGGATTCTTGCCCCATAAGCACATAATTGCGAATGAGATCCGCCTGAGAAAGTTCAAGTCCTGTAGAATTGAGACTCTCAAAAATGAGTTGCGGGTCGTCGTCAGGACGATCCAGAACGATATCTACAATTCGTAACCTCTGAATACCAACATACACGGACTTAAGGTTTGTGTGTTTAAGTTTAGTCTCAAAAAGGCGGTAGTTCTCCACCAACCGAGGAACAGCGTTAGTGGGGAGTTTTTCATCCTCTACTAACTGAACTAGAGTCCCCTTCTCGTTCTGATTAATAATTTGGAACCACTCTTCATTATTTCCATCCAACAACTGAATCAATGTATCTTTGTCGTGTTGAGAGAGCAGCTGTTTGTAGCGTAGTTCATCATTTCTACGCACATTGAGATAATAGTCCGAAAGCTCCTCAGGAGTTATACCAATATCAACGCTCTGCCCTTCAATCGATCTGCTGAGTGCAGCTAGCAAAAGAGTTAGGGTTGTTAACCTCTGCTGTCCATCAATAACTTGCAATTTACGGACTTTGGAAGCATTGCTAACCTTGGGGTCTATATAGACGATTGAACCGAGAAAATGAGATTGACTTATGCTACTCTGCCCAAGATTCAGTATATCATCCCATAATCTCTCGCAATGCTTCTTTTCCCAGTTATATCTACGTTGAAAGATTGGTACAGCAAACTGTTTATTACCATCTAATAAATCTAAAAAATCTGTATCGTGTGCTTCCATAGATAATACCTCTACATTCGTCAAGCTTGAATAAGTCAACCTCGGATGTATAGACGCTAACTATGTCCTGAAAATTGGAATTTGTCAATGCCTGTTTAAGCTAGGCAGAAAGAGTTAGTTAGTCCTCATCCGTTTTATAGGTTGTAGTCAGAAAGTCTGCTAATTCCTCAAAGGTGTCAAAAATCCGGTCACACAAGTTCTCAAAGAAGATACTCCGCGTGCCAGTGTAAACTGCATACACCGGTTTGTTATGGCGAGAAGCGTAGTTCATCTCACTGAGGACACCGGGGGATAATTTGTCCGTCGGATAGATGACAACTACGAAATCGCTTTGGTGGACGAATTGATAATCCCGGGAGATTGTTCGCGTTTTAATCTGTTGGATCACGTCTTCATCCATCTCACTCATAGTTGGAGGTATATCCTCTGTGCCACTACTCCCTTCTCCGCCAGCGGTCACCAGTGCCATATCTTTAATTGTGAGCGGATCAAAGACAATAAAGGAACGGCTCAGTTTTTCGCCGATCTCTCGGATTTTCTCAATTTCCTTGGGCGTATCTCTTAAAAGTGTAATCGGGTAACTGAGGTAAAATTTCGGTTTTGACGAAAAGAGCAGCTCATAAAAATTCTCAAGATTGTGTTGCCTTGCGACAGTGTAGTATGGCTTTTCCGTGAGATTTGCGATTTGCCGCGTCAGGAACTCCTCCTCGTCCAACCAGACATTGAGTGTCGCATTACCCATCCCTGACCATTGTGAACTTTCTTGCATCCGTTCCGATATATCGGCGATATTGTCAACGACGTTAATCAAGAGGTCGGGTAGAAGAATTTCAATATCTTTGAAAGAAAACCCTTCAATGAGGCTCCCGCGCCATCGAAAGCAGCCGTGTAACCCGATGATGGCATGTTCATAGGATTCGGCGCGTCGCGCGATTTCATAGAAAGCGGTGCGTCGCGCTAAAGATAAAACCGCAGGATCCGAATCGAGAACTTTGTCTGTAAAATGGACACGGGCCTCCGCAGCGGCGCGGTGCATAACATCACCGACGCTGAAGAATCCGATGTTCAGTTTCCTTTTCATGCAAAGTATTTTAAAATTTGCCATCAACTCTTTGCGGCCCGAACAGCTGATGCCGGTACAGACAATTTTCATAATTTCAAATACCACCTTTTGGTTGACTGTAGACAAATACAAGGAACTGGAAAGACACTGAGACATCGCCTTACGTAAACGGATGCGTCTTATACTCGATCTGCCGCTAACGCAGGGCTATTTAGTTTTCGGTCTTTTAGCCGTTTTGATTTGAAAGTCGCGAATCGGAGTGCGCTCCTACAGGGGTATGTTGAGATTTAGCGTTCACTTTTATCGGAGAACTAAATGCCCCTGGCCGCTAACGATTTCAGTGCCGCGAGTGCTTCTTGCTCCTCAGTCTGCCACGGACGCTTCGCCGGTTTATCCAGTTTTTGTGGGGGTCCACTGAAGACAAGGATATACGCTCTACGCGCTTCTGCGGTGCTATTCGGTGCAGAATAGTGTAGAGTCCGACAGTGATGGAAAGTCGCACCACCCGCAGGTATCGGACAAGCGACTGCCTGTGATACGTCAACGTCATCTGTCACTAAGCCGTGTACGAGCGGATCATTGTCGATGTGCCGATGCCAACGCACATCACCCTTGTGCGATTTCGGGATGAATTGGAGACACCCACTCTCAAGCGTCGCTTTATCGAGTGGAAGCCAGACACTCAGACTACGCGGTAGGATTTCGGGGTTCCAATACGCTTCATCTTGATGCCACGGGGTTTCATTGCCGTAGTGTGCGGGTTTCAAAATCATGTGTCCACCGCCGCTGACCTTTTCAGTCTCTACACTGAGCAATTTCGCGGCGAGTCGCTGCGCATTTTGGAAATACACAGTCTCGCGGAGTTCAGGGAATTGTGCCTCTGGACCTAATACTTGCGGTAAAGTTTCCTGTCCGTTGTGTGCACGCGGACCCGCGAGATCAAAATAGCGACCTTGTGCTTCCCCTGTCCGATCTGTAAAGAGCTCATCGTAAATACCCTTGAGCCATTCAGTCTCTTCATCTGTTGTGATGCGTGGAATGCTCAGGTATCCGTTCTCTTGAAAGAAGGCGATTTGTTCGTCAGTCAGGTCTACGCGAAATTCATTCTTGGATTTCATAAAATCACCGGATCAAAATATCATAAGGTAAGATTGTTACGATTTGTGTGCCATCCTCAAAACCAAACAGACTCAACCACGTGATAATATGCTGCGAGGGTGTGCCCAACATGGATAGGACAGGATGACTTGATGTCAGTTGTAACGGGAACTGGATTGAACCCTCTGTATCTTCGATCATCTGCTCTATGAGTTGTTCAAAAAGGGGGCGCTGCTTAGGTAGGACGATGAGATTAACTTTGTCATCTTCAGCGAACCCTGCCTGTTTTTTGGCAATGGACAGTGCCGTATCAAGCCCCCCGAGTTCATCAACGAGTCCGAGTTCCTTCGCCTGTTTTCCCGTCCAGACCCGTCCTTGTGCGATCTCGTCGATCTCGTCAAAGGATTTGCCTCTGCCTGCTGCCGCTTTACTGACAAAATCTTCATAGACGGTTTTCATCATCTTTGCGACGCGTTCCCGCTCGGTGGGTGTAAAACCGCCGTAATCTGAATAGAGGGTAGCGTTCTGACCGTGTGCGATGATCTCTTTCGTCAAACCTGCTTTATTGTAAAGTCCTTTCAGATTCAGTTTACCGCCGAATACACCGATTGACCCTGTTAGTGTACTGGGATGTGCGACGATTGTACCCGCTGCCATCGCTATATAATAGCCACCGGACGCAGCGACATTTCCCATAGAGACGACAACTGGTTTCTCGCGTTGCGTGAGCATCACCTCTCGCCAGATTAAGTCTGAAGCGAGTGCAGAGCCGCCGGGACTGTCTATACGTAGCACAACTGCCCGAACGGAATCGTCTGTGCGTGCTTTCTGAAAAGCCTTCTTTAATTCTTTTGGTGTAATTGCCGACATTGAGATGAAAGGCGAATCAATATCGGGTAAAATGGGACCGCTGGCATAGATAAGTACAATCTGATTCTCGCCAGTAGCGCGCGCACGCTGCGGTGGATTTAACATGCTGAACAGCTGCATAAGCCCGGCGAAACTATTCATATCGGGTACCGTCCGCTTACGCTCAAAACTCGGCTTGACGACCTGTACCTCTTCGTCTTCATGTCCAGCTTTTAGTTCCGATACCAATTCGTCGTAGTATTGCAAAGCGTCAACTAATTTTTCCTGCTTTGCCTCTTCTGCTGTGAACGGACCGCGGTTTATCAAATCCGATGCATCTTCTGTGGAGATGCCGTCTCGGCTCTCAGCGATGTGATTTAGCAATTGGGCGTACAGATCGTCAAGCAGCGCAGTCATCGACTCACGAAACGCATCCGACATACCATCACGCATATAGGGTTCAACACCTGATTTGAATTTACCCATTGCCAACATATCGGCTTCGATATCCAATTTGTCCAGCAGCCCTTTGTAGAAGAGCACTTCGGCGCGTAAGCCTGTTAGATTGAGACTTCCGGTAGGCATTAGGACAATGCGATCCATCGTAGCGGCGAGGAGATACTCGGCATTGCCACCGCTCTCCAGATAGCCGATCGTCTCTTTTTCCGCCTCGTGGAATTCGTGCAGCTTCGTGCGGATTTCTTGGAGCGTTGCCCACCCCACGCTGACACCTTCTATTTTGAAGATAATCCCGGCGATATCATCGTCTGTTTTAAGTGCGTCCAATTTTTTAAAGAGACTCCGCAGCGTCTTCGTTGCGGAAGTGCCAAAAATGCTGACCGTTTTGGTATCGGTATAGGTGCCACCCAGTGTGAATTCAACATATTTTTTAACGGGAGCAGGTGTCTCCGCTACTTCTTCCTCAGCGAATATCGGAGAAACGAGGAGAAGCAATAC
>JAKZUG010000469.1:0-6831 GCA_047516705.1 Candidatus Poribacteria bacterium
ATGTTGAATTGTATCGTAATCTGAAAACCTTTATCCAAGAAAAAGGGTTAAAGACACTGATTGCTGATGGCGAGACCCGCACCCGCGCACCGCTTGAATTTTACGATCCTTTCTTTGAGGCGGGTGTGATTGATGTCATCCAGCACGATATGAAAGGTTTAGGTGTTACTGGGTGGCGACGACTCGCGGATATGGCAGCTGCTCATGATGTCCAATGCGCCCCACATAACTGGGGTTCTCTGCTCGGCTTCTTTCTTAGCCTCCAATTCGCAAAGACGATTCCGCATTTCCTCTACGGCGAAGTCGCAACCCTCACCAGTGATGTAATTGATACTTCAGGTTACGGTTTCACCGATGGCACATTCACTGTGCCAGATATCCCTGGACTCGGTTTGGAACTCAATCAAGACATTTTCGATGCCCGCTACGCCGGAAAAGAGGATTGGCAGATCTCCTAATTCTTTACCCCGCCCCAATCAAAATAGGTGTGGTTTCCTAACTGCACCGGTTTTCCCAGACCTCGGAACTTAGTCCGCAACCTTGTATACCCCAAAACCGCAGCCTCGGTACCCAGGTCCGGTAGGCGCGGTTTGCAACCGCGCCGGTGTTCTTTGGGAATACCTTGCTTTCCGCTTCTTCGCTGGCGATGTTTGCAACCTCGTCCTGCCTCATCAGTTCTCCTATAGTTTCGATTTTCCCTCAAGATTTCTTCGCTTGACGGAAACTTACGGAAACCGATTGCTGAAAACTGAAAACCTCTGATAAGATGCCAATTTTCCCTGACATAGCCGCTTTTATGTGGTATAATTAAATAAAATTGGTAAACGCACTACGCTTGGCACTATACTTCTAACTTGACCGGGTAGTCCCATGAGAAAAATTCTTGTCGCAATGAGCGGTGGCGTAGACAGTTCCGTTACTGCTGCTATGATGGTTGACGCAGGCTACGATGTCACCGGCATCACCATGCGCCTCGGCGCGCCCGATACTATTGAGGTGGAACCGGAACGTCCGAACTGCTGCTCCCTTGAGGGCATTGAGGACGCGCGCCGCGTCGCCACACAACTCGGTATCCCTTTCTACGGCGTGAACTACGAGGACGCTTTCCGCGAGCAGATTATCGACTATTTCGTGGAAGAATACCTCATCGGCAGGACCCCCAGCCCTTGTATGGTATGTAACCGAGAACTCAAGTTTGGTAGACTCCTCGACCTTGCCAAGACGTTGGAGTGCGATGCCATCGCTACCGGACACTATGCCCGTATTGAGCAGCACCCAGAGACAGGACGCTATCTCTTACGCAAAGCACTTGATGCCAGCAAGGATCAATCCTATTTTCTCGCCGCGCTTGCACAGGAGCAATTGCGATGTGCAATGATGCCCCTTGGTGAACACACGAAAGTCGAAGTCCGAGATCTTGCCCGAAAGTACAAATTGCGTACCGCCGAAAAGATTGAGAGCCAAGAACTCTGCTTCGTTGCTGATACTAATTATAGACGTTTCCTCAAAGACAGAGTTCCTGAGAAAATTAAGGGTGGCGATATTGTGGACGCGGAAGGCAATGTCCTCGGTAAGCATGACGGTGTACCGTTTTATACCGTCGGGCAACGACGCGGGTTAGGCATCGCTGTCGGCAAACCGCTCTATGTAACGCAGCTTAATGCAGCTGAGAATACCGTTGTTGTCGGCGAATCGGATGCTCTCTTTGAGGATACAATGCACGTTGAACGCATTAACCTCATCGCTATTGAGAAAATGACGGAACCGATCCGTGCGCACGTCAAAATCCGGTCCCGTGATGACGGTGGTCCCGCGACCATCACCCCTATCAGCGACACCGAAGCAGTCGTCCAGTTTGACGAACCGCGCCGCGCTATTACCCCGGGTCAAGCCACTGTCTTTTACGATGGTGAATACGTCCTCGGCGGTGGTTGGATTGTAGACGCTCGCGATATCACTGTGGGAGGGGTTTGTAACCCCGAATAGATTCCCAAAATGCAAACTACATTTATACCCGAAAACTTCAAAAAAGCGTTCAAACCATATCTGGTAAGATGGGGCATCACTTACACAATTTTAATATACCTCGTGACTGCCATTTCTGTTTGCATTATAATACCCAATTGGCAATTTTCACAGTGGCTTGTTTCCCTATTTATGGACGTAGGCGCGATGTTTGATGGCAGAACGATAAGCTATGGCGTATTTGCCATAGGTATGAATCTTCCGGGAATTATCGTCGCTGGTATAAATGTGGCTGGGGTGTTTGCTATCGGTATGAACGCTGGTGGGATTGTTGCTATCGGTGGAAACGCTGGTGGCATTATTGCTATTGCTATCGGTGGAAACGCTCTTGGCGTTGTTGCTATCGGGCATAGTGCTTATGGTATTTATGCACTCTCCTATTCACAAAGAGGCAGAGGCAAATACCTGTTCGCACCGCACCGTCAAGACCCCAAAGCGGTCGCACTCTTTACACGATGGTTTCCAAGGTTGGCTGAATCGAGATTTATAGAATAGAAGCGATAGCATTCAACAGATGAAATCAAAACTCCTCTGTCTCCTCGGTCCCACAGCAGTCGGCAAGACGGAGATAGCAATTCAACTCGCACAGCGTCTCAACGCCGAAATTGTCTCTGTCGATTCTCGGCAAATCTATCGGCAAATGGACATTGGCACCGCCAAACCTACCTCTGAAGAACAGCAAGCAGCACGGCATCACCTCATAGACTGCGTAGATATTTCACAACCCTTTTCTGTCGCAGACTATCAATCCCTTGCAGACACAGCGATCGCCGACATCCAAGATAGAGGCAAGCAGGTCCTGCTTGTCGGCGGTGCCGGTCTCTACTTTCGAGCGGTTGTTGACGGTTTGTTTGAAGGACCGGCGGCTGATGCCGCACTCCGAGAAAGACTTGAGCAGGAAGCAGCACAACACGGTGTTGATGTCCTCCACGAACGACTCCGAACCTGCGATCCTGAATCCGCAGAACGCATCCACCCGAACAACGTCGTCCGCGTCATCCGTGCTTTGGAAGTCTATGAATTGACGGGTATCCCTATGTCCGAACACCAGCAGCAGTGGCATCAGGCAAACCAACGTCATCCGTTTACTGCCTTCTGCCTGACGATGCCGCGTGCGCTGCTCTACTGTCGTATTGAGCAACGCGTGGACGTGATGCTTGGGAACGGGTTGATTGCCGAAGTTGAATCGTTGTTAGCGGCGGACTATGCCCGTGATACCATTGCACTCCGAAGTTTTGGTTACAAAGAGTTGATCGCGTATCTGAATGGAAAATGTACGTATATGGAAGTGGTTGAGCAGTTGAAGCAGAACACCCGTCGTTTCGCCAAACGACAGTTAACGTGGTTCCGTAAGGACACCCGTATTGAATGGCTCGATCGGGTGTCAACACCGGATGTTGTTGGGTATATCTTGAGAAAGATTGCGGATATTTAAGGATTCCAAATACTTCTGAGATGCAGTAAAAAGAGACTTCAATCAATTCCATGTTCTTTGCAGTACGCACGGATGATTGGCAAAAAATCATCGGCGTATTTTTCCATTTTCCTGAGACTGACCCCACGAATCTGCGCGAACGCCTCTCTGGTTCTCGGAAAAGAGGTTGCCATTTCTCTTAACATCCTATTAGTGAAAATCCCTTCTTGCTCTGCCTTTTCTAATGTTTTACACTTGTCTTGAAGCTGCTCAAAAAGGTCGTGTGCATATTCATCTCGTTTTTTGGATGTAGCATCATTAGTATTCAAATTTCCAGTTTTAGTCTCTGTCGAATCTATCCTATGTTCCTCGCAATAGGCACGAATTATAGGGAAAAAAATGTCGGCATATTTATTAAATCTCTCTGGTCCTACACTAGATATTTGTATGAACGATTCCTCAGATGTCGGAAAATAGGTTGCCATTGCCTGAAGTGCTTTATCATGAAAGGCCTCGTAAATCCGGTCCCCCTCTGTCTCAAAAATTTTATCTCGTTCAGCTTGTAGTAATTCAAAAAGTTCTGGAGAATATCCACTTACTACTTCGGATGTACTATCGTAGGTATTCCCTGCTTTAGTTGTATTTTCTACTGATTTCATGCCATGTTCCTCGCAATACGCACGGATAATCGGCAAAAAATCATCTGCATATTTTTCGGTTTTCACAGAACCAATACCATAAATTTTCCTAAATTCTTCCACCGATTGTGGTAATTGATTCGCCATCACTTGCAAAGTCCTATTGTGAAAAATACAGTATGCCGGTAACCGTTCGTGCTCTGCTATACCTTTACGCTTGGTACGAAGTTGTTCAAATAGTTCTGGGGCGTAAGTATTTGGTTCATTATAGGGATCCGTTCCTACCTCAGTTTTTGTCCGGTAAACACCAGAGAGAAATTTTTGCGCTGGGACTGTCAAATCAACCTGTTCTTCACCAACTTTGCGGCAGTTGTCACACATTCCACAATTTGGCTCCTTGTATTCTTCCTCAAAGTAGGCTAACAACACTTTCCGGCGGCACTCGGTTGCAGTTGCCCACGAGACAAGTGTCTGTAAACGTTTGAATCGTCCCTCTTGTTCAGATGATGCTCCTTGAGTGATGAAATCATTGATAATATCTGCATCTTCATAATCAAATAGTAGGAGGCACTCGGACCGGAGTCCATCGCGTCCAGCGCGCCCAATTTCCTGATAGTAGGATTCAGGATTCTTTGGCAGCCAAGCATGTAGAACAAACCTCACATCCGCTTTATCTATTCCCATACCGAAGGCAATTGTGGCAACTATAACTCGCACATTGCCGTTCATGAAAGCTTCCTGGTTTTGTTTGCGAGTTTCGATGTCCAGACCTGCATGATAGGGTAGTGCCGAAATTCCATGCTCTATTAAATCCTGATATAGTGATTCAACTTGTCTTCTTCTTTGGCAGTAGATAATACCGGATCCTTCAGAATTTTTATTGAGAAACGAGAGTGTCTGCGTGAGTAATTCGACCTTCGGTTCAACGGCGATAAATAGGTTTTTACGGTCAAAACTATCAACGAATTCACTGCCTTTAGGAAAATTGAGCGATTGTTTAATATCCTCTTGAACCCTTGGAGTTGCAGTGGCAGTCATCGCAAGGCAGACGGCATTTTGGAATCGTTCGCGAACGGAATCTAACTCTCGATAATCCAGACGAAAATCGTGTCCCCACTGTGAAATGCAGTGTGCTTCATCTATCGCAAGACATGATACATTTGATCTATCGAGCTTCAACAGCGTTCCAGGCTTCACCAACGTTTCAGGGGCCAGGTAAAGCAGTTTCACTTCACCTCGTATGACACGCTGCATGGTGGCTTCTTGTTCTGAGAGGCTGAGGTCGCTGTTGAGAAAGGCGGCACGAATCCCTCTCTGTTCCAACTGCATTACTTGGTCCTGCATCAGGGACTTTAAAGGAGAAACGACGACGGTCAAACCATCAAAGATGAGGGCAGGCAATTGGTAACAGAGCGACTTTCCACCGCCTGTTGGTAAGACAATCAGGGCATCCTGTCCCTTGAGGGTGTGCTTAATAATTTCCTCCTGAAACGGGCGGAACTCTTCATGTCCAAAGACGTTTTTGAGAATTTCTAAGGGACTTTGTGTTAGCGTTTGGGATGGGGGCAGTTTCTCTTCACGAAAAGGTTTCTGTTCTTCCTGTATTTCTTCTTCAAGAAACCAGCCAGAGATTTGCGCGTAGCAACGCTCTTCTACTTCTGGTTTATCTTCTGGTCGCCACCAATGTGCTAACGACACTCGTAGGAGCGTGTCCGCAGGAATTGTCTCAAGCGGTTCTTGAAAACCGCCGAAAGTAAATGTGCATCCGCCATTTTCTGTAGGATAGCGATACCGAGGCTTCTGCTTCTCTATATCAAGGGGCAGTGGCTGATCCGTCCTCCAAAATGTGGTACTGTAAGGTAGAATCCCGCTTTGTTTAGCGATGTGAAGTCTACCGCTCTCAGTGTTTTGTAATAAGCCTTCATAAAGTTCTCGTGGATGTCCGATTTTTGGTGGCATCAAGAGTTCAATGGTACTTACCAAATCTTTCATGTCTTTCGCGGTACGAATGCGCGATTTTTTATGAACAACAAAGTTCTCATTATGCGGTGGAATCAATGAAATTTCAGGCTCGGCGGAAATCTCCCAAATATCGCCAACCTCATATTCTCTGTTCGCGCCGTCGTGTGGGTCAGCGTTATACGGAATGAGCCGCACGCTTTCTCCTTTCTCTGTAATCGCGCCGATGCACGCGCCACTTCCCATTCGGGTTTTCGCAACAATTAAGACTCTCACGGTAAAATGTTTTCAACCTCCAGATTGAGTGTTTTCGCCAGTTTATCCGCTACCAATGAGCGGTGGCACGCCTCCGGTGCTGTTTCTACACAAAAGAGTGCCACAACCTGTGCGTCCGGTTCCAGTTCATCAAGCAGGCTTTGCGAGTCAAACGCATCAAGGCATTCGGTGTGGTAGGCTTCAATAAACGCTTCTCCAAGTTCAGTGCGTTTGCGTTTAGCCGTTTTTGTGGCTTTATCCGCTGCTGCCTGTTTTTCTCGAACCGCTTTCGTCGGTCCCAAATCTTTTCTATGGATGTATCGTATACCAAGTTCTGTGAGGCGTGCTTGCAACCGCTTGCTATTGGCGAACGCATAAGTTGCACCGCGGACACCTCGCCGACTGCGGATATCGCAGAAAGTATCAATCTCTGCCTTGCATAAAGCCTTAAAAAAATCGGCTTCGTCAAAGCCGTACACACCGATGGTGACAATTTTGATTTTCTTCATAGTGGATTGAATTAGGGATATTTTTTTCGAG
>JAKZUG010000470.1:0-5506 GCA_047516705.1 Candidatus Poribacteria bacterium
ATATGCTGAAAAGTGACCGAGGGTACTGTCAACGCGATCCAGTGCGAGAATCAGGCTTGTAAGTGCCACCGCTTTATTGACTGGATCAAGTTTGAGGGTTTCGATCTCTTGCCGGATCGCATCCAGTTTACGGGTATTGTGGAGCTGCCACGGTTTCTTGAGTCCATCTGCTTGGATTGCGGAACCGCCGTTGGCGTGTCCGCCGTAATGCTCCGTGAACCAGCCATCAACAGGCAACACGGCGTTGAGATGATCAATGAGCGGTTGATATACTTCTCTCGGTTTAGTATTGAGGAGATAGCATGTGCCAAAAACTTCTGACCACGGGGCAATGTCGTTGCTGATAACGGTATAACCGAGTTTGGCGAGTGCTTGTGAGACCCGGGTTGTGCCAGCAAAGCCGTCAAGGATTGTCTTGGCGTTGACTTTCTTGACGAGTTCCAAGACTTGTGGGATGAGTTTCAGTTTGGAACCGATGTATTTTATGCCTTGGGTGGGAGGTGCGTGAAAGTGCGGAAGCGTTTGTTGCATGGGTTTAATCGTGTTCCCCGTCGTCTATTCCATAAGTATTAATTTAAGAGAGAAGGGTTCATTATTCTGTAGATTTTGTACCGCAAACTGTTAGTTTGCGAGCTGCCACATGTAATCTAATACACCGAGCATCGTTCTGTATTGTCTGAATCGCGGATTATCGCGGATTATCGCGGTTTTACCAGATTTCGCGGATTTTGGGGTTTCTGTGTACCCAATGTCTTTAGTAAAATGTTGGGTTTCGCTGGGTTTCGGAGTGTTCAAGGCATTTAGAAACGCGAATTTTGCTGCGCCATAGGCGTTGTTTCTTGATGTTCGCTCAACCCAACCTACGTACTGGGGACCGAGGCTTTTGTTTTTCTTAAATTGACACGGATAGATGAGGTTAAGACCTCACCAAGGTTTTATGTATGCCGAATGGCATCAATAGGAGCCAGTTTGGCGGCTTGGCTGGCGGGGTAGAAACCGAAGAAGATGCCTACGGCTGCACCGGCACCAACAGAGATTAACACGGCTTCCAGCGTAATCACAGCGGGCCACGACAAATCATTAAAGAATCGACTCACAATCCACGCAAAACCTTTCCCAGCTACAGCACCTACCGTGATACCGAGCAGACTCCCGATAATACATAACAACACAGATTCTGTCAGAAACTGTATTCGGATGTCGAGGCTTTTTGCGCCGACGGCTTTTCGCAGCCCGATCTCTGGTATCCGTTCGGTTACTGAGACGAGCATGATATTGAGGATCCCGATGCCCGCAACAATCAAGGAGACAGACGCAATGACTACCAAGATTGACTCTATAATAAAAATCATTCTCTTTCCGCTTTCAATCCCCTTCTTCGCGTTCCACGTTCGGAAGAAGGTGTCGTCGCCACCGTGGTTTCGTGAAATAACGGTCTTCACCTCTTTGAGTGCTTGCTCAACGACATCAATGCTTTTCGCACGTGCCATGATCGCACCAACACGTCCACGCCCCCCAAAACGGATTTGTGCAGTCGTAATGGGAATGAAAATCATATTATCGTCGCTTCTGCCTTGCTCTAACCCATCGCCACGGCTTTCCATAATGCCAATAACGGTAAAGCGTCCATTGTTGATCCCGACTTCCTTGCCAATCGGATTCTGTCCCTTAAACTGCTCTTTCCAAACCTTCGCGCCGATGACACAGACCTTATTCCAGAAGTCCATATCGGTATCGGCGAGAAACCTACCGTATTCAGTTTTCCATCTACGGACGGCTTGATATTCATTCGTTGTTGCGCGGAGGTAGATCTGTTGGTGTTTTCCTTCGACTTCAAAGTCAATGGGATGACTTCTTTCGACGGTAGCAACCTCAACAGAGGGGCAGTCCGCCAGAATGTCGCGCAGATCTCGCATCTCTAAAAACTGAGGACTATTGTTGCGCTGCCAACGGTTGTTCTTTTCGATATATCCGGGTCGGTAAACGCCGAACATACTGGGACCGCCAATATTTTCAATCTCTGCCATCATGAGTTTTTCGGCACCTGCGCCAAAAGACATCATTGCAATGACACCTGCAATTCCGATGGTAATGCCTAAGAGCGTGAGGATCGTGCGGAGTTTACTTCCGCGAAGGATGGAAAACGCTGAGATTAGATTCTCCAGCATGTGCATGCTTAAGTTCCTTATACCATTTCTAATATATTATGTTTCATTTACGGAAGATATTTCCTAAATAAGGTGCTATCGGTGTAAGAAATCCCCTAAATCCCCTTTATCACGGGGACTTCTGGAGACTACCTGTTATGAAAACCATACAAATAGAAATGGTATTACGTATGACGGATAGCATCAATAGGGGTCATTTTTGCGGCTTGACTGGCAGGGTAATAGCCAAAGAAGATGCCTACTGCAGCACCCGCACCGACGGAGATCAACACAGCCTCTGGGGTAATCACTGAGGGCCATGCCATTTCTTTTAAGAACTGACCCACTACCCAAGCAAAGCCCTTCCCAACGATCGCCCCGAAAGCGATACCGAGTAGGCTGCCAATCAAGCATAATAGGACAGATTCTGTGAGGAATTGGATTCGGATGTTAAAACTCTTTGCGCCGACTGCTTTTCGCAGTCCGATCTCCGGTATCCGCTCCGTTACCGAGACGAGCATAATGTTGAGGATACCGATACCCGCGACAATCAAGGAAACAGACGCGATGACTACCAATACCGTCTCTATGATAAGGATCATTCTTTTGGCGTTTGCGATTCCCTGTTTGGCGGACCAGGTTCGGAAAAAGGTGTCGTCGCCACCGTGATTGCGCATAATAATGGTCTTTACCTCTTTTAGTGCCTGATCTACGACAAACGGACTTTTGGCACGCACCATGATATGCCCAACGTTATCATGTCCCCAAAACCGTTTTTGTGCGGTCGTGATAGGAATGAAGAGCATATTGTCATCGCTTTTGCCGCGCTCTAAACCGTCACCGCGGCTCTCCATAATTCCGATAACCGTAAAGCGTTTGTTGTTCCCAAAGTTATTGATGATGACTTCCTTACCGATCGGGTCTTCTCCCTTAAACTGCTCTTTCCAGATTTTTGAACCAATAACGCAGACCTTCGTCCACTCGTCCATATCGGTATCAGCGAGGAATCTACCATATTCAGCGTGCCATTCGCGAACGGCTTGGTATTCATTTGTTGTTGCGCGGAGATAGGTTTGTTGAAATTTTCCGTTAATTCCGAGATTGATGTAGTAGCTGCCTTCAACCGTGGCGACTTCAACAGAGGGACATTCTGCAAGAACATCGCGGAGATCTTCCATCTCTAAGTGATGCGGACTGTTGTTGCGTTGCCACCGTCCGTTCTTGCGTATATTCCCGGGTCGGTAAACGCCGAACATACTGGGACCGCCGATCTTATCAATTTCCGCCATAAGGAGTTTCTCGGCACCGGCACCAAAAGACATCATCGCAATGACACCGGCAATACCAATTGTAATCCCTAAGAGCGTGAGAATGGTACGCAATTTGCTTGCCCGAAGGACGGAGAACGCTGAGATCAGATTTTCTAAAAGCCTCATACCTATTCCTTTTTGCGTAGTTCGGAGGATGTCAAAGTTTAATGCTAAGCACTCGGATTACAGTTTCTATCCGATCAGTCGCGATTCGGAGATCGCTCCTACAGAAGGTTTTGAAACATTCAAAGATTCCCACTAAAGGAGAACTGAATGACTCTGGTAGGATAGCAAACTTTTGATTGCATGAATTCCCGAGGTGTGCTAAACTTTTAGTATAAAAAACGAAAAGTTACGAACCTGTACATATCCTCAGTGTTAAAAGTATATCACAAGATATTTAACAGTTGCAAATTTTTTGGATAGGAGCTGACAGTTGTGCAGACGGATACTTTTAGCGCGGGAAGTGTGCTATCGTGGCAGGGGACGCAAGACGCAGCAGCACATCAGGCAGAATTACGACGGATCAAACAGGCATGGGTTGCGTTGCCGTCCGATTTACTGCAGACACGCTATCAGTTGAACGCCACAGACTTATCCTTCGGCGATGCGGAAACAGCAACAACGATCCAAACCTCATTTCGGGACTCCGACCTGTCGGGTGGGACAGAATTTAATCAATACTACTTAATCTCGGAACCGCATGCGGACGAGCCGTGTTATAACATCAGCGACTACGTTCGGCGATGTGTGGCAGGCGACCTCACAGTTGCAGAACGGCTTCGTGGACGCACAGTGATCAACCTCTATCAGACAGAAGGAGTGGCAGACGATCTGCTAAGTGACCACGGGGTATCTCAGTTCAGAGAGCGGATGCTGAGCGGCTACTTAGAAACTTACGGCAAGCAACACCTCGTCGGTTTTACCTGTGAACTACCGAAGTTTTTGTCTTTAGTGAGCGTTTTAGGTGCTGGAACATCATCAGTACCGTGGAGTCCTGTCCTACTGGCGGCAGCGGAAACGACACTCGCAACATACCTGCCTTTGGTGTTCTATGAAACTTACAACTCGGCGGCAGTCAGAAACACTTTTTGGAAAGCGTTGACGACTCAATTCGCGACCTGCTTCCTTGGCGGTTTGCGTAATTTCTGTCACCAAGAGGGACTTCGGTTTGCTTTAAGCCTCCGGGCGAGTGCAAAGACGTTGGAATTTGAATTAGGATCCATGCTCGCAGAAGTGGACTGTCCTATTCTGAACACCACCGAAAGAGATACACCGAAGCGATTCGTCGTCGCTAAATGGACATGCAGCGACACACAATATGCGGGTATTGCCCGAAAAAAAAGCAACAAGACGGATGCGCGCACGCCAACATCACGACTCTTTGAAGATGCGAGTCTCGGTTTCAACCTATGGATGAACAGAAACAGTGCCTCTGATAGTGTGCCGCAAGGGTTAGCAATGGGTTACCCGAAGCGACCGATCCTGATGGTAGCACCGACGCAGAGCCTCTGGACAAAGCCTGATGAGAAATCGTGGAGTGGCGTGACAAAGGCGTGGGGTTGGTTGTGCCAAAATGTATGGGAATTGGGTTACGACTTCAGAATTGTCTCGGAGCAGGAACTGGGTTCCGCAGAGATTATAGAAGCTGCCGCCGCGAGAAAACGCGGTAGTAAAAGCGGTGGACTCTGCTTCCCCAACAACCGAACGGACACCAAAGAGATTTATAGCGTTGTGCTGCTCCCAAGTTGTATATCACTTCAAGAGGAAACTGTCAAACGTCTAAAGGCATTCACTAAAGCGAAGGGTAGATTGATCGCAGATGAACCTACGCCGTATCTGCTGAATGGTCGGATCGGACTTGAACCTTACCCGTTGGAACAACTCATCTATGGACGACGCACAACGATTCTTCGAGGTCCATCGGATGAGAAGGTGGTGAAACTCGAAAAATGTCTCCAAAAATGGGTACCCCGTATCGTATCGGTATATGTAAAACCGGACAATGAACCAACGGACAACCTACAAATACTCCATAGGGAAGCGGAA
>JAKZUG010000471.1:0-3471 GCA_047516705.1 Candidatus Poribacteria bacterium
CTTAATGTTAGCGAAGTCCTTCTCAATCGGGTTCAACTCGGGGGAATATGGCGGTAAAAACAGCAAACTCGCACCTGTCTCGGCAATCAACCGCGCCGTCTCTGAACCCTTGTGGAAGGAAGCGTTATCCATAATGACAACGTGCGTTTCATCAAGCAGCGGACATAACTCATGCGCCAACCAAGCATTGAAAGCAAGCGCATCAGAGGCACCTTGAAAAAGCACAGGCACCGTAAAGCAATCTCCAATACGTGCTGCAATCAAAGAAGTGGATTTATACCGCTGTGTCCCCGATATTTTATCTCTGACACAGACACCCTTGGGCGCATAAGCATACCGACGCACCTCTGAAGTCGGGAAACCGCTTTCATCAACATAAGCGGCGGTTTTACCCGCCACGTCAACTTCAAGGTGAAGCGCATCAAGATAGACCTGACGTTTTTCGGGACACTGTTCTTTATAGGTCAACGTCTTTTTTTTCGCGTGATGTTGAGTTGCCCAAGCGCATACCAGATACAACTCTTAGAAACTCCGAAGTGTGCAGCACGTTCGATCTGTGTGTCGTCGGGAAAATCAGCGACATGTTGCTTCAGGGCGTTGGAGTCGAGCCGATGCGGACCCGGGGGCCCGGCTTTTTACAAGTCAGCGGGGCTTCGGCAGCCAACCCGTTATAGATGCTCGTCCGAGAGACACTATAGGTGCGTGAAGCTTCTGCTTTACTACCACCGTTGTTAACAAAATCAAGCACGCGTTTGCGTAAATCCGATGAATATCTCATAAGACTTAGAGGTTTACATAAACTCAACAATATGTCAACTTATTTTTCGACTTTACTATAAAAAAATGAAAATCAGAACGATTACTACAGGCATTCCATTGCCTTTTGCTCCTTACCAACTTCAACGTGCTGCAAAATTTAACGCTGCTTGCCAAACCTACTTTGAAGCCAACGGTTACGAAGTACAAACAACACGTGTAAGCAGTCAAATCTGGGATGAGGCACGGAATATAGATGCAATCCTTTCATTAGAGTCCGATGCACAGGCATTGGGAATTGAGTTCCTGAACTTGGGGACAATCCTACCGGAGAAGCGATACACAGAAACGCATCTCGCTCGTGTCGCCGATGTGATTGTCCAAAGTGAGATGCTCTTTGCCACCGTCACCCTTACGACACAATCTGGACATGTGGCATCAGAGATCACTGAAAGCACTGCAGACATCATTCGGCAGATAGCGCATCGAACCGATGCTGGCTACGGAAACCTCCGCTTTGCAGCGTTGATGAACTGCCCGCCAAATACGCCCTTCTTCCCAGCGGCGTACTGGCACGACACTCGCACTAACTTCAGCATTGGATGGCAGGCTATAGATCTTGTGCAAGACGCTTTCACAAATGCCCCGAATTTAGAAACCGGCTTGCAAAACTTGAAAACCGTCATGGAAGCAGAAGGACAGAAGATTGTCGCACTCGCACAAACGTTGGCGCAGGAGTGGGGCATAAAGTTTATCGGTATAGATGCTTCGCTTGCACCGATGGGCGATGAAAGTATTGCTTACGCCATGGAACAACAACTCCCCGGTTATTTTGGTGAACGCGGCACATTAACAGTCGCTGCAGGTCTAACCCGCACGCTCCGATCACTCGCACTGCCGCTCTGTGGATATTCCGGATTAATGCTCCCTGTACTTGAGGATGTTGGTTTAGGAGAGCGCAGTAAAGCAGGTTATTTTAACCTTGACAGTCTCCTCCTCTATTCTACTGTCTGCGGTACCGGCTTGGATACGATTCCTATACCCGGCGATGTTTCGACATCTCAGATTGCTGCTATTCTAACTGATGTTGCCACGCTTTCCATACAGTTAAGCAAACCGCTATCGGTACGCCTTTTTCCGGTTCCCGGATGCAACGCGGACTGCATGACAGAATTTGATTCTCCGTATCTCACAAATACCACAGTAATGCAGATATAGTCATAATCCTCCGTTATGAACAGCGCGTAGGTTGGGTAGAGCGGAACATGAAAACTAAACGCATTTGACGCGGAAACTTCGCATTTTCAAGATACTTGAACGCTCCGAAATCCCAGCGAAACCCAACACCTTATAGTAAAGCCCGAAAATACGTTGACATTTCAATGAATAACAATCCCGCATATACTTCCTCGCTGGCGAGGTTTCCTAACCTCGCCAATGTATAATTAATTGTGGGCTTTACTATAATTGATCACTGAAAACTGATGGCTGTCTGTTTTTTTCTGATAACTGACAACTGATAACTGACAACCGATAACTGACAACTAATTCATCAACTTTTCCCTTGCTTATTGTCACATCTTCTGATAAGATGATGCGAATGAAATTTGGCGAACATTCTCCACCCAATTGATATACATCGGAGGTGCCTTACAATGTATATACGGCATTGGTTACAGAGCCCATCGAGTTTGACACACGGAAATATCATTAAACGTGAGATCTTTAGTAAGCGTACAGAGGATGCTACACACAAAGAGGGCGCAATTCTAAGATATGTTGACAGTTTCTCTCGGTGTTATCTTGAACCGAGAATCGCTTCTGTTCCGACGGCATTAAATGATCGGCAGCTTATTTTTTACATCGTTGACGGTTCTGGGGTATTTGAAGCAGGAGACTTGAAGCAGCAAGTTGCGGAGGGAGATGCAATCTTAGTCCCACCCGGACTCAACCATGTTTTGGACAATCCGGAGAGCACACCGTTGGAGTTTCTGATGTTAGAAGAGGTTATCCCAAATGGTGTGGAGGCACCACGCAAAGATGCACTCATCCGAAACTACCGAGAACGTCCGTTAGGGCAAGGACATTGGACACATCTCGTACATCCCATTTTCGGTCAGGACGACGGCTTAGTGACGCTCCACTCAGTACTAATGGTGCGGATTGAAGCGATGCAAACGCCTGATACGCATGGCCACGGTCCCGATATGGACGAAGTGTGGTATATGCTCGAAGGCAACGGCATCCACGTTGTCAGTAGGAATGTATATCGGCAGATGCCGGGTGATGCTGTCTCTGTGGCTTCGTCAAACCCAGGGCATACCCTTATCAATGACACAGATGAACCGCTCAAAACTTTCTACTTTGCGCGCTACGATCGCTAAAAGGAATGACTATGGCTGACAAACCACACGTGCTTCTCATCGCAACTGATCATTGGCCCAACTCATTGCTCGGTGTTAGTGGGCACGCTGCTATCCAAACACCAACACTTGACTCACTTGCTCGGGCAGGAACCCGCTTCACGCGCGGATATAGCGAATGCCCTGTCTGCGTCCCAGCGAGGAAGACGTTGATGACCGGCGCAACGACGCGTACCCACAAAGACAGGGTTTTCAACGATCGAATGGGAATAAATGGACTCCCCACAATTGCGCAGACCTTCCGCGATGCAGGCTATCAGGCTTACGCAGTCGGTAAGCTGCACGTCTATCC
>JAKZUG010000472.1:0-4572 GCA_047516705.1 Candidatus Poribacteria bacterium
GTGATAAGGTTAAAAATATAACCTATTTTTAGTATATTATAATTATACTATGTTTTTGTGCGGGTGTCAAGTTTTTTTCGTGCGTAATAGGGCTATTTAGTTTTAGGCAATTAGTCGTCAGCAATTAGCAATTAGCAATTAGCAATTAGCCATCAGCAGTCAGCATAAGATTTTTAGGATTGGAGACGCTTCTTGTGGGTAGCGAGGTTTGGATACCTCAATAGCGAAGGAGTAGTGTTTTGGCGGAGGGAGGTTTGTGCTTAAGATCCGGCGCGGTTACATGAAGATTAACAATTTAATTCGGTGATGTGCGATGTTCATTTTCAGAATCAGGATTTTCAGGATTCAACGGTTTTCAGGATAATACCCCTCCTTGATTGAGACTTATTGTTTATAGCATTACCGATCTATTTTCTTGACAACTATGAGCCCCGTAGCAAATCGGGATAAGTATGAGAAATAGAGAACTGAATGGTTTTGTTTTCAACGTCCTATTCTTGTCGGTGTAATCTGCGCATCGCGATCGTCGAAAAAGATGGATATTTTCATGTGGTCTTGGATAAAAATAACCGTCAAATTGCGTCCTATTCTTGCAGGTGAAATCTGTGCATCGCGATCGTTGAAAAAGATGGATATTTTCATGTGGTCTTGGGTGAAATAATCGTCAAATAGCGACCTATTACTGCAGGTGCAATCTGCGCATCGCGATCGTCGAAAAAGATGGATATTTTCATGGGGTCTTGGGTGAAATAATCGTCAAATTGTGACCTATTCTTGTCGGCGCGATCTGTGAATCTCGATCGTGATAATGGATGTGTAAAGTTTTCGGTATTAACGATTCCCACACTTTTGTAGGAGCGGTTTTCAACCCCGATATAGATGCGATGATTTGACAGTAGGATGTCTTAAAATCCGCGTAATCTGCGATTCTGATGCGCTTTTCGTTCCACCCTCACCTGAAGAACTTCCAGACCTCCTAAGTGATTTGGAAAAATTTTGGCACAACAAATCACTACAGCTGCCGTCCCTTATCAAAATCGCCATCACGCATTATCAGTTTGAAACCATCCATCCCTTTCCTTGATGGAAACGGCAGGTGTGGAAGATTGCTAATTGTCCTGCAGCTTATTGATGCACAGATACTACACAAGCCATACTACACAAGCCTATACTTTATATGTCCACATTTTTTGAGAAACATAGAAACGCATACTACAACTCGCTCTCTATGGTTCGCATATCAAACGACTTGGAACAGTGGATTACATTCTTCTTAAACGGAATCGTCGAGACTGCCCAGCACGGACTCAAAACATTCAAGGCGATTATTGCACTGCGCCAAGAATATGATACTAAAATCCTAACGCTCGGCTCCCGAGCAAAAAACGCACAAAAATTGCTGCAACGCATGTATGCCACCCCGATTGTTAACGCGAGGATAGTTGAAAAGGAGTTAGACATCAGTTTTTCAAGTGCGAACCGACTCCTAAAATCCTTGACAGCACTCGGTGTATTAAAGGAGACCACAAGATACTCTCGCAACCGCCTCTTTGTATTGGAGAAATACCTGAACCTATTCAGAAGTTAGCAGACTCCTCACAAAAAACCTTGACATCCCCACGTTGCTACACTATAATAGAATCACCAGCAAATTTCGGGAGGGAATCATGGCAACAAGAGCAGCTCAAACATATCTCACGCCCGAGGAATACATCACTTTAGAACGCAAGGCAATTCCTGACGCTGATACAGTTAGAAGTGAATACATGAACGGTGAAATAATTGCTATGTCTGGAGCAAGTTTAGCACACAATCTTATTACAGGTAATGTCTTTGCAAATCTCTACATTCGCCTGAGAGACAGTGGATGCCTTGCATTCGCTAATGAGATGCGTGTGAGTATTCCGTCAGTAAAATCCTATTTTTATCCTGATGTCGGTGTTGTTTGCGAAGAACCCCGTTTTGAAGACGATGTTTTTGATACACTCCTCAACCCTAAGGTTATTGTAGAAGTGCTCTCTCCGTCAACAGAGGCTTATGACAGAGGTGACAAATTCGCACACTACCGACAACTCCAATCCTTGCAAGAATACATCCTCGTCTCCCAAGACAAAGTACGCGTTGATCACTACGTCCGACACGCAGCGCAGTGGATTCTCACTGATTTTCAAGAACTTGAGCAGCAACTTCCACTCACTTCAATTCAATGCGAATTGCCCCTGCATGAGATATACGAACGCGTCCCATTCCCTGAGTAGCACCAATACCTAAAGATCGTTCCTTTCCGTGCTGGTGAGGTCTCTTAACCTCGCCTCTGTGCCTATAATATTTTTTCTTGACATTACCATTAAAATTTTGCTACAATCAAAGGGCAATTTAAGCTTTCACCTTCAGATAACAAGACCAGAAAAATATGCAAGACTCCTTACAAAAACTACAAGATCTGCTCCAGAAACTTTTCCGTGCAGATGCTGCCGACCTCGACTTCGGCATCTACCGCATCATCAATTACCGACGCGACCAGCTCCAAAACTTCATCGACGAGGAACTCCCCGCCATTGTTCAACATGCTCTCGATGCAAACACTGAAACGGAATCCGCACGCGAACGCATAACCGAACTTGAAAATCAAGTCCGAGAATTAGGTAACAATCTCGGAGAGGAAATGCTAGATGCTGATGGAAACCTCATCAACGAGACCTACAGAGAAAGACCTCTCATCCAACAATACCTTGAAGTAAGAGAACAAAACGGCTCTCCGCAAACCCGAGACCAGCGCGAAGATGCTGTCTATAATCACCTCTATACTTTCTTCTCCCGTTACTACGATAATGGTGATTTCATTCCCCGCAGACGTTATTCTCAAACCGAGCGCTATGCCATCCCATACAACGGCGAAGAGGTCTACCTCCACTGGGCAAACCGCGACCAGTACTACGTCAAGAGCGGTGAACATTTTTCCGCCTATAGATTCAAATCCCAAGGCATCACCGTTACCTTTGATCTCCGCGATGTAGATGTTGAAAAAGACAATATTCAGGGTGCGAAACGTTTCTTTATTCCCATATCTACCGAGACGAACTATAACGCAGAAACAGCTGAGGTTTGCATCCCATTTGAATATCGTCCACTTACCGATGAAGAAAAGAAACGCTACAGCGGTCAAAAACAACAGGACAAAATCATTGATGCTGCCGAGAAAGAAATCTTTGAACACCTGATTCACTATCCCAAAGGATTGACCGAACTAGCCCACCAAACAGATGACGAAACCACCCTGAAAATACACCTCCGTACTTACACCCGGAGCAACACCGCAGACTTCTTCATCCACAAAGACCTAAAGCAGTTTCTCAACCTCGAACTTGACGTTTATATCAAAAACGAAGTATTGCCTTTATCCACTCTCATTTTTGCAGATACTAACTTTCAAGAAGATCAACTAACGAATGTAAATTGGATTGAAACAGCGAAACTCGTTCACCAGATCGCTTCCCAAATAATTGAATTTTTGTCCCACATTGAAGAATTCCAGAAACGGCTCTGGCTCAAAAAGAAATTCGTTCTCTCTACTGATTATTGCATTACGCTTGATCACATCCACGAAGAATTCTATCCCGAAATCGTACAGAACACTACGCAACTTGAGGAATGGAAAAACCTCTTTGCTATTGACGAAATAGACAGTAACCTCATCTGTGCCGACTACACGGAACCGCTCTCTGTTGAATTTCTCAAGGAAAACCCAAATCTCGTTTTGGATACCTGTCACTTTGATTCTGAATTCAAGGATCGCCTCTTAGTACATTTTAACGATTTGGACAACGCAACAGACGGCTTGTTAATACATGGTGAGAACTTCCAAACTTTAAATCTGCTGACTGAGAAGTACAAGGAATCACTAAAAGCTATCTATATTGATCCGCCTTATAACACCGATGCCTCAGCAATTCTTTATAAAAATAATTACAAAGATTCATCGTGGATGTCGTTAATGGCAGATCGGCTTGCATTGTCCCGGGGGTTCTTATTGGACAACGGCATGATATGTGTGGCGATTGACGATGTGGAGGTTTCACCGCTGCGATTCATTTTGGAAAGCCTTTTTGAGAAGGAAGTGGGAATTGCTACAGTCCGTTCTAATCCACAAGGACGTTCCAGAACCGGCTATTTTTCACCTGCCCATGAATACGCTCTCTTTTATGGGAAGTCAGATGCATCGTCCGGCAGTTTGCCGAAGACAAAGAAGCAAAGGAGCAGTTATCCATACGAAGACGAAAAGGGACGTTTTACATGGGACAATCTAATTCGACGACCACCAGGAGATAACCGTAGTGACAGACCACGTTCATTTTATCCAATTTACGTTAGACCAGATAACACTATCCGCATTCCCAGAATGACTTGGGAGGAAAAAGACCAAACCTACAACGTTTTGGAAGATCCAAATGAGGATGAAGTGAGCGTCTTACCCATCAAAGCGGGTATAGAGAAAAGGTGGCGACATGGCCATGAGACTGTGTCAAAAGAAATAGCGGAGTATCGTGTTCGTCGTGAGGATAATATTTGCAT
>JAKZUG010000473.1:0-21841 GCA_047516705.1 Candidatus Poribacteria bacterium
CGCTCCATAGGTTTCAATGTAAGAAAAAATACTTCCCCGGTCCCCAGGCCGGTAGGCGCGGTTTGATGAAGTTTAAGTATTTAATTCGGTAATGCATCAGCAGCCTCTTGTTGTAGGAGCGAGCTGTGCTCGCGATCCGTAGTGATTACCAGATAAGCAATTATCGAAGCTATTTTTTATTCAACCTCGCCTGTATAGATTCATAGAGTAAGGACTTCCCACATGAACTATGAACTGCTCATTAAAAACGGAACCGTCGTCGATCCCGCGCAGGGCATCCATGCGCGTAAAGATGTGGCATTCGCGAACGGGCGCGTCTCAGCAATCAGCGACGAGATACCCACATCCGAAGCGAGGGAGGTATTGGATGCAGCCGGATGTTTCGTCACACCCGGTTTAATCGACTTACACGTGCATGTCTTCTACGGTGTAAGCCACTTCGGGATTGAACCCGATCCGACCTGCTTAGCACGCGGCGCGACAACAGTCGTGGATGCCGGTTCAGCGGGGGCAGACACGTTTCCGGGGTTCCGTAAATACGTCATTGATGTCAGCGACACGCGCATCCTCGCACAACTGAACATCTCATCACAAGGTATGCTCACACAGGAAATCGGGGAATTAGAAAACCCTGATTATGCAGATGTCGGGAAAGCGTGCCGAATGATAGAACAGCATCGCGACATTATCTTAGGGGTCAAGGTCCGGCTGACACGAGAGAGTATCGTCGGTGCGAGGGCGGGTATGCTGCCGTTGCACAAGGCACGCGAAGCCGCCGATGCTGCTGGTTTACCGATGATGGTGCATCCACAAGACGCGTGGTGTGAGTCTATTGATGATATATTGGCACTAATGGGTGAACGTGATATTCTGACGCACTGTTTCCACGATATGCCGTGCGGTATCTTAGATGAAAACGGCAATATCCGAGATTCTGTCCATGCAGCTATTGCGCGCGGTGTCATCTTTGATGTTGGACACGGTGCTGGCTCTTTCAGTTGGGATGTCGCTCAGAAAGCGATGGCACAAGGCGTTGAACCGACAACTATCTCTTCCGATTTGCATGTTTACAACGTCAACGGTCCCGTCTATGATCTCGTGAATGTCGTTAACAAATTCTTATATCTCGGCATGTCGCTTGACAATGCGCTTGCCAAGGTGACGAGTATCCCCGCCGAAACCATATTGATGCCGGGACAGGTCGGGACATTGGCTGTTGACGCGTGGGGTGATGCGGTAGTCTTTGAACTTCGCGACGGGGAATTCCAACTGATAGATGCACGCGGTGAGGCTAAAATCGGCAAACAGAAATTAGCACCGATCGTCGTCGTCAAAGGCGGACAAATCTATCGACAACACCGAACACACGACTAAAATTTCGCTGCTGGGGCAACCCTGCCCTATCTCCCAGCCATGGTAGGTGCGGCTTTGCGGCGTACGCGCCCAAATGCGATCTGCATTCCCAACCGCACCGGACGGCTGAACACTTGTGGGAGGGGTTTGTAACCCCGATCTTTCTCATTTATGGATGCTGTGCTCCCGCTTTAGGTTTCGCTTTCGGTGCGTTAGAATCCGGTCCGAAGCGGATGTGTAATGCCCCGCCCGGCGCATGCGCCTTGCCGTAAAGCAAGTGCTTCATACCCCAAAAAACAACTGTCGTCCCTATTAGCGTGACGACTCCCCAGATAGATGTCCGCCAAATCCAGTCATTGAAAGAAAAGAGACTACCTGTCTGTTTCGGAATCGATTGTGAACCCAGTACCACCAGCACAGTGCAAATAATCGCATTGAGTGTAATCACGCCTTCTGTTACCAACCGATGTGGACTAAAACCGACTAAAGCGCGTTCAAAGTTGAAGATAACCATCCACCATAACAAGACGAGGTAGAGCAGCTGACCCTTCCCCAACCAACTCGTCGGGATAAAGGCGATCGGTTCTCGGAAATGCACTGACAAAAGCCAGACACAAGCAATACCGATACCGATATAGAACAGTTCAAACCACCCAATCCATCCCCTTGAACGCCGCAACCAACCGACAACCGGCAGTCCAAAAAACCGTTCCGGTAGACCTTCAACCAAATCCACCCACGTTCCCGCTGCTTTGCGATAATTGACGTACGTCAGCCCAATGAGTACGCAGAACACAGCAAAAATCTCCATCCAATGCGGGAAACTCGCGTCAACTTCTAAAAGTGGTGCCCGGTTGAGAATGAATCCAAAGGTGACCGCAATTCCGAGTCCGAAAAGCAAACCTTGCGTCTGCTCCATCACGCTGTGCCAGTTCGTCTGGAGTCCAGTTCGGATATAGATCATTTTCAACAATTGTCCGAGTGAAAACGCAACGCCGCCAGCAAAACCCGTCATCAAGGTAGCAAAAGCGACACCGCCGAGTTCATAACGCCAACAGTATCCCAAGACACCGATGACGAGACCGACACAACCTGCCCAGTTGTCACCGCGCGGTGGAGTCATACGCAGACGGAAGACGTTAACCAATAATAGGAACGCCCCGAACCAGCTGACACCCATGTATAGCACAAGTGAAGTTCCCATATCTAAACCACCGCGGAAAAGCGCGACGATAAGCGCAGCGATTATCGCTACCAGTGCAGCCACCCAGTCCGTATCATACCAATAGAGCGGATTTTCATGCCGTTGCATCCGTTTCGTCGCGAAAATCCAGTCGATGAGCACTGCTTGAAGCGACCAACCGATGAAGACTGCGGCGATCGGCACGAAGAAGAGCGACAACTGAGTATGTGTCAGAAACGCAGGGAGCGCAGTTCCCGCACCACCAAGGGCTGCCCACAGAAATCCTATAGCGAATAGGTTCGCAAACCCGTAGAATACGGTCAACGAGTGTGACGAATGGCTATACCCGACGACCATCATATAGGACATACTTCCACCGAACGACCAACCGATTGCGCCGAACAGTGCAAAGTAGTGGACATGCCGCCACCAATCCTCCCGTCCAGAGAGCAGCACAAGTGCCATCGCGGCGAGTGCACCAGGGAGTGCCGCACCATATTCATGTCCGAAGTTGCCACGTATTCCCCATCCAACACAGAGAGATAGTCCACACAGAAGTACCATTTCCCACGGAATAATTGCCGCATCCATATCTATAACCCCCATCTTACTAATGACTTTGTTGCTTTATTATGTAGGTTTTCGCGTTTATTGTCAACCTCCCGCTCACGCGAACCAGAGTCATTCAGTTCTCCATTTTTAACCTTATACCGGTTTCGCTGGTAGGGTTTGATGGAGATTAAGTATTTAAATCGGTAATCCGTGTTTTCCCCGGGACCCCGGTCGCGACACTCACTACCGGCTGATGGCTAATTACTGACTGCTGAAAACTGATAACCGGCAACCGTAAGCTATACATTGCATCTATTTCGTGTACGTGATACGATAAACGTATATAGAAAGCGTTCTCTACTGGAGGTTAGAACTTATGAACCGTATACGGATAGGTGTTATCGGGTGTGGCGCGATCGCGCAGGTACATCATCTTCCCAATCTTACCGCACTTCATCGTGAATTTGAAGTGCCAATTGTCTGTGATCTTTCTCACGGTGCTGCACAAGCAGTCGCCAAGCGGTTCCATGTGCCTCAATTCGTAACAGATTACACCGAATTATTAGCGTCAGATGTGGATGCCGTTCTACTCTGCCACGGTGACCCGAAGATGGAAGTCGCACTTGCGGCGTTTGAAGCCGGGAAACATGTTTTTATCGAGAAACCCGTCTGCTTTTCACTTCAAGAAATGGATGCGATGCTAACTGCACAACGTAAAGCCAGTACTGTCGCGCAAGCCGGTTATATGAAGGCACATGACCCCGCTTTCCAATTCGCCAAGCGCGAAGTCGATACGATGGACAGTTATCGCTTTGTCCAGATTAATCATCTCCATCCGAATAACAGTTTACACCTGAGCCAATTTGATGTCCAGCGGTTCAACGATGTGCCTCCGAATGCATTTAAGCCAGCCGGCGCGGCGCGTGAGAAAGCACAGGCAGAAGCCATTGGGGACGTATTATCACAAGCAGGACTTGAAAGCGATGTCCAAAACAAGGCAGCACGAGTGTTCTACCTGCTTGCAGGCAGCATGATCCACGACATCTATAGTCTGCGAGTGATGCTCGGTTCACCGAGTGAAGTGATTAGTGCGGAAGTTTGGTCTGAAGGACGCGGTGTGAGCATTGTATTCGGCTACCCGAACGGCGCACGCTGTGTCGCGACATGGGTAGACCTACCAGATCTGTGGGATTTTAAAGAGACCTTGGAGATTTACGGCGACGACAAACGCGTAATCGTTTCATATCCGACCGGTTTTTCGCGAGGCATTTTGTCAGAAGTAACCATACAAGGGATAGATACCGATGGCACAACCTATAGCAAGACCCCCGCTATTGAGTGGGAAAGTGCTTTTGTTCGAGAATTGCGCCACTTCCATGCATGCATCACGGAAGGTGAGACGTGCTACACTTCACTGGAATCTGCCCGAAACGATATAGCACTGATCATTGATATTGTACAATGTTATGTTCAACAAGAACCGGTCGTGTGTAAAAATGGGTAGGTAACAAATACGGTTGGCAGAGATAAAAGAGTGGGCAGGTGCGAGACCTGCCCACACATATTGAAGTAGGACAGGCACAAGTACCCGCCCTTACAATTGGGTTCGGAATTATTCCTCTTCCACCGGTTCCTCGATTTCCACCGGATCCGCGGGTTCCATCGGTTCCCCGATTTCTTCTGGAATCATACCATCAACCATTTCTTCCGGTAATGGTGGTGTAAATAGAACAAACTCATTTTTGAGACCAACCACAATAAAACCATCAATGCTGATATAGGTTACGATGGGTGGTGGCGGTCCGAAATATGCTGGTGGCGGTGGTGGCGGCGGTAACGCATCTTCAGGTGGTAATAAATCTTCAGGCATCTCACCATCCGCTGGCATTTCGCCGTCTTCAGGCGTTTCACCGTCCGCTGGTGTCTCACCATCTTCAGGCGTTTCACCATCTTCAGGCGTTTCACCATCTTCAGGCATCTCACCATCTGCTGGCATCTCACCATCTGCTGGCATCTCACCGTCTTCAGGTAACATTAAATCTTCTGGTGGTAGAGGTGGAGGCGGCGGTGGAAAGAACGCTTCCGGTGGTAGTAACGTCTCAAGCGTTATCGTGAGTAAGCCTGGATCTGTCTGCTCATCTTCCATGTTTTTGATGAGTTCGTCAAGATTCTCAGGCAACGGTTTAGGTGGTCCGTCCGGTCCGAATCCAAAAAAATCGGGTCCAAAAGGACCGGGAGGACCGAATGGATTCGCAGAAACGACGCTAAGAAGCGCAGGACCAACAGGGAAATACTCAGGGACCGCAATTGTGACATCTCTCTGGATCGTCCGTTCGTCACCTGCAGCACTCCAGTGGGGAAGTAGCACAACCGAAACCGTTAGGTCTTTACCGGGGGTAACACCCTCTTCGGGGATAATTACCTCATGAAGCTCCGCTAACATAATTTGGGGTTTGTCATTGATGGAAATTGACACATCTGTCAATGTCGCTTGCCCCGCACTGTTTGAGAGTGTGTCCGCGAAAGCACGGACAATTCGATCAATGTTTAACAACGTATCGAAAAACGGATCCGAAGATGTACTCCGAAATGATTCCGTGTAGACGGTTTCGGTCTCTTTGAATTGGAGCGTGACAGTCCCGTCTAATGTTGCTGAGCTCATCTCCTGCCGGATTGAATCCATCGTAACTGCTGCAATGATTGATAGGAACGATTCCTGACCGTACGCTAACTTGTGATTCTTTTCCACTACAGGACCGTTGCCTGCTTGGTAAGCGATCTTCACCGGAATCATTGACGGCACTGTACCCAGTTCACCCACAATTGCCGGTGTAAGATCCTTGGTAATTGTTCCGATTGGATTCCCGTAAGCTGATACAGATTTATAGGAGGCCAGTAGGTTAGGAACGATACCGTTGGTGACGGCTCTATAGACCGGTAATGCCGACTTACCGGCACCGATCATCGGATGTCCGAACGCTACAAATGTACCGTCGTCGTAGACTTGTGTCACCGTTCCGAAACCAATAACATTGACGACATCGCCAGTTGATATAGCGACACCGATCATATCGCCAGCGGCGAGTCTGGTTGTCACCGTTGGCGGTGCTGCCGGAGCATCACCAATATCGGCAAACAATTGGAGAAAGTCGAAGCGAGAGCCTTCCATATGTGATGAAAGTTGTTGCAATCTATGGTGTTGTATGCCGGAGATCATTAAAGGGGTTTTCACTGGCGTATATACTGACTGGATACCACCTGGCGCAGCTGCGGCACGTTCTGCCTCAAACATCTCACCAAATGTTTGGTGGGTAATTGCGTTTTCCATTGCATCAATGGATGTTACCCAGAACCGAGTCGGTGCTTTGGCAAAAGAATCGCCGTAAGCAAGCGCACCCATAATGCGTCCTGGGGGACCGACCGGACTTCCCGACATACCTTGGGCAATGCCACCCATGGCTTCAGCCAATTCATCCGTGAGTTCAAATTCGTAGAGTGGGAATCCGAGTCCGAAATCTCGAACGCCACGGAATTGTGCATCAAGGACAACTCTGTTCGTGCCTTCAATGACTGTGACTATTTGGACGGGTGTTTTATCTGTCAGTTTTCGCGCTTCATCCTCATACATATTTTCGAGGACGACATCGCCTAAGAGCGGCGCGCCACTAAATGCTGCTGTTTCATCGATTACCGCAGGGTTCTCAAGTTGTGTCTGCTCTTCGTCAGAAGAACAACCCAATTGACTGAGAAGCACTATGGCAATACCTGCCAGCACAAAAAATTGTTTCATTATTATCCCTCCAGAATAGAGGTTTCTCTATCTGTTTTTATTGGTTTTAAGATAGGATTTGCACGGAGTTCGTTGGTATCTTTGTGAAGACGAGCGAACTGTACACATGAATCCTGTTGAAAGAAAGCGTCATACTTTATTTAACGACGCTATTTGTCCAATAGGTGCAAGCTGGCAATCACGTAGAGATGAGTTAGCCAGATCGCGTGAATTACCACGCAACCCAGCCGCCATCAACTGCGATCGTTTGCCCAGTCACCCAATTCGCGGCATCTGATGCTAAAAATAGCACCGCGCCGACAACCTCGTCCACCTCACCGACACGTCCCATCGGAATACGGCGGACAACATCTTCATAAAATTCCTTGCGTTGCAAGAGCACATCCGCAAGCGGTGTCCGTGTAAACGCCGGTGCGACAGAGTTCACTGTAACATTATGCGGTGCCCATTCAACGGCAAGCCCTTTGGTTAACAGCACAACGCCGCCCTTGCTTCCCGAATAAGCAGTACGCAGCGGACCGCCTACCAACCCCATCGTCGAAGAGATATTGATAATCTTCCCGCTTTCGCGTTCTATCATCGGTTTGACAACGGCCTGCGTCAAAAAGAACAGACCTTTGAGATTGAGGTCATAAATTGCATCCCAATCCTCTTCGGTTAATTCAAGCGCCGGTTTCGGGCGGTTAGTGCCGGCGTTATTGACGAGAATATCCACTCTACCCCAAACGTCAATCGCTTCTTGCGCGCCTTGAGCAACCTGTGCCAGATCACTAACGTCAAACACGACGGGCTCCGCTTCACCGCCGTTGGCGCGAATCTCGTTCGCGACTTCCTCAAGGTCAGATAGGGTACGACTGTTCAGAATCACCTTTGCTCCCATCTGTGAAGCAGCAAGGGCTATACCTCTACCGATGCCTTTGCCTGAACCGGTGATTAACATCACTTTATCGTTCAACTCAAATCCTGGAAATGCCATATTTTAGCCTCCAATCGCTAATTTCAGCGTATTTTCTAATAACATCGCACGCGTCATAGGACCGACACCGCCCGGAACCGGTGTGATAAACCCAGCCACCTCTTTAACTTCCTCAAATTTAACGTCCCCGACTGCCCGTCCGTTTACATGGTTAATGCCGACATCAATGACCGTTGCCCCCGGTTTTACCATGTCTGCAGTGATGAACTCAGACTTGCCGATAGCAACGACGAGAATATCCGCTTTTTGTGATTCTGCTTTCAGATCTGCTGTGCGTGAATGACAATAGGTAACGGTGGCGTTCCGATTCAGGAGCATTAATCCCACTGGTTTTCCGACAAGCGGGCTTCTACCAATACAGACCGCATGTTTACCCTCAATCTTTTCACCCGTCAATTCAATAAGCCGAATTATACCCGTCGGTGTACACGGTGTCACACCCTCACGGTTAATAAGGAGATTCCCTAAATTGACCGGATTTAATCCATCTGCGTCTTTGTACGGAATGATTGTATCGATAACTGCCTCTTTATCTATATGCTCCGGCAGCGGCATTTGTACCAACATCCCGTGGATATCCGGTCGGGCATTCAAGATTTCAATATGCTCGATGAGGGGTTCTTGGGTGATGTCTGCTGGGAGGCGGTGGACTTCGGAATGAAAATGAACCTTCTCACAATCGCGTTGTTTGTGTTTGATGTAGAGCGTTGATGCCGGGTCATCGCCGACTTGTATAACAGCGAGTCCAGGGATAAAGGTGAGTTTTTTGAGTTTTCGCCGGATCTGGCTCCGGACACGCTGCGCAAGACGGCTACCATTAAGGAGTTCGGCTGACAAATCCTCTTTCCTCCAGATTATACTTCTCTTAACTCAATAGATACAGCATAAAGAGCGTTATAGTAAAACCTATCATCTATCTAACAATGCGTAAGGTGTTATGAAATAAAATAACACTTACTACTAAAAGAAACATGTTTTAGCGCACTGCGAAAGTGCACCTACTAGTAAGTATTTACATATTTTCTGATTTTACTATAATATCTCATACGATAATTAGTATATCATACATTCCTGTTTTCGTGCATTGTTTTTTCGGATTTTCGCAGGAGCGAATTGTCTATCACTTAATTATTTTTTTAATTTGCGTCAAATTTTATTTTGGAACGAGGGCGTAAAGCGTGAACTTTAGAAACTATTAAAATCCATCCCTTTAGTGCCATAAACATAAAGTAGTAGCAAGTTTTATGCCAATCTCGTGAATCTGTACTAAAACCGTTGGTATTCCGAGTTATCTTTTTACTGTTGTCAACCCAACATATAGACACGCACTACGTCTATGAAGACAAACAGAAACCTTTACTTCTTTCAAAGGCGATTACAATCAGATGCGTCTGCAATCTGTATTCTATTGTTATACGCAAAAATTGCGATATGAGATGCAAAAATTGCTGCATTGTGCATCGAATCTATAACATCTCAATAACTTAGGGCTTACGCAATTTCTCATAAGATCCTACGTATTACGGGTTTCCGCTGTCCCTTCCCAGTAATGGGTGGTGACCCCAGTTTGAACCTCACCAGCAAAGGCGTTTGCATAAGCCATGTAACTATAGGATTTGCTGTAAACATTCCTTGGGGTTGACGTTTGCAAGTAAATACTGTATCATAGAAAAAACGATAGGAGAAAAAAATGATTCATGTAGGTGTGGGACATTCACATGACCTCTCCACTGCGGAAGCAGCGGAACGAGCGACACTCATGGCAATGGGTAACGCTGGTATCGCCAAAGCCGACATCGCCATCGTATTTGCAACCATTAACTATCAAACGGAATATGAACAGTTATATCAAGCGGTTCACGCCAACTCCAGTTGTGAAGAGCTCATCGGGTGTAGTGGGATGACCGTCTTGACTTCTGCTGGTGAGTTTGAAGAGGAGCCCACCCTCGCCGTGATGGTGCTCCGAGGTGAACAACTTTCCGCAGTGTCTTTTACTGCCCAAGGCACAGCATCCGAGATAGGCGAACAGATACAGAAAAGTATTCAAACAGAACTGCGCGATGACTCGCTTCTGGTAATTTTCCCAGATATTCGCGCTGTGAATCCGGCGGAACTCGTAAAGCATATCGGTGGTGACGGTGCTTCTCTCCCTGTTGTGGGTGCTGCCGTTTCAGGTGATGCGACCGGCGCACAGATGTACCACTGGCAAGGCGCGCAAGCAACGGAGGGTGGTGTTACAGGTCTCCTCTTAACCGGAAATTTCAGCACGGAGATCGGGGTCGCACAAGGATGTCAACCTATTGGAAAACCGCGTGAGGTCACAAAAGCCGACGGACGCGTCATCTTTGAGTTAGACGGTGAACCCGCATTAGAAAGCTTTAAAGGGGTATTGCAACTGCTAACGCAGGACGACATTCGCCGGTCAGGTGGCACGGTCTTCGTCGGAATTGCGATCGATGATACGAACAAAAATCCGACCCGTGGTGATTTCCTAATTCGCAATCTGGTCGGTATTAATGAGGAACACGCCGCAATCGCTGTTTCCGAAGAGGTAAAAGAGGGACAGTTGGTGCAGTTCCATCTGCGAAACCCCCTTGCAGCTGCTGAAGAAATTCAGGTAATCATCGCGCAGTTGGCTGAGAAAACCCGGGAACAGCAGCCTGCGTTCGGGCTCTATTTTAACTGCTTGGGACGTGGCAAGGGGCTCTATGGCACGGCGAATCACGACATCAGTGTTATCCAAGAAAAGTTTCCGGGGCTACCTGTCATCGGGTTCTTTGGAAATTCGGAGTTTGCACCTATTGGCGGACGGAACTTCGCACACGCGTATACTGGCGTGTTTGTACTTTGTAGCGCGTAGGACTTACGCAGCGCGTTCAGAAGTCCCCTGATAAGGGGGATTTAGGGGGTTTAAAAAGCAAAAATCTACCATCGCGTCTAAATTTGCGTAAGTCCTGGCGCGAACTAAATTCAAGGAGTCGGAAAATGAACGAAGAACTTTTTGTCAGTCGAGAATTTACACCCGTCAACGGATTTACGTCCGGGATTGAGGGACCCGCCTGCGACGCAGCAGGCAATTTATACGCTGTTAACTACGAGCGGCAGCACACTATCGGCAAGGTGACACCAGATGGTGCTGCCAGCGTTTTTGTCGAACTGCCAACCGGTAGTATCGGTAACGGTATCCGTTTCAATAGCGAAGGCTTTATGTTCATCGCTGACTACACGAACCACAATGTCCTCAAGGTGGATATGAGTACGCGGGAAATCAGCGTCCACGCACACGAACCGACAATGAATCAACCCAATGACATCGCTATCGGTGCGAACGATATTCTCTACGCCAGTGATCCAAATTGGGGCGCGTCTACCGGGCAGATATGGCGGGTGGATACCGATGGAAAGGTAACGTTGCTTGAAGCAGACATGGGCACCACAAACGGTATTGAGGTGAGTCCGGATGAAAAGGTGTTGTACGTCAATGAATCCGCACAGCGCAACGTCTGGGCTTACGATCTATCACCCGAAGGAGAAGTTAGCAACAAACGGTTGTTGATTCAGTTCCCTGATTTCAATATGGACGGGATGCGGTGCGATATTGAAGGTAATCTCTATATCACTCGGCACGGCAAAGGCACAGTCGCAAAACTTTCACCCGCAGGCGAGGTGTTGCTGGAAGTACAGTTAACAGGTAAGCTCTGCTCTAATATCGCTTTTGGCGGTGAAGATGGACGCACCTGCTATGTCACGATGGCGGATCGTGGGAATGTAGAGGTGTTTCGCGCGGATATACCGGGTAGGAGTTGGCAGCTGTTCCAATAGATATGATTTGTCAATGATCAGAGCCATTCAGTTTTCCCATTTTTGGGTCAGGTTTTCATCCCAGACCCGGTAGGTGCGGTTTCCTAACCGCACCGGATCTTCAACAAAAAGGCGCGAAACCCGATAATTCCTTAAAACTGAATGCCTCTGCTTCATGATGGATACGTCTTGACAACATGTCTGATTTGTGATAATATTATTCATATTACAATCTACATGCAGGTAACTCATGAAGCAACTGTTCTGATTGTGTAGTTACTGGAACACTGTACACTATGAAACAATACGAACCCGTTTTAAAACGGCTCGAAAAAACCGCAAAACAGTATACCAATATCGCACCCGAGAACGGGCAATTTCTCTCTATCCTCATTCGTTCTATTCAGGCACAAAACGTCCTTGAGGTTGGAACAAGCAACGGATACTCTACAATCTGGCTTGCTGCATCCTTGAAAGAGACCGGCGGTAGACTCGTCACGCTGGAGTTTGATCCAGCACGTGCAGCTGAAGCGAAGGCGCACCTTCAGGAAGTCGGACTGGATGAGATCGTCGAGATACGCGTCGGAAATGCACTCGACGAAATCCCGAAATGTGACGCAACCTTTGACTTGGTGTTTCTTGACGCGGAGAAGGACGAATACCGACGCTATCTGGAGTTGGCTTTGCCGAACATTCGTCCGGGCGGTTTAATCGTCGCCGATGACACTGTAACGATGCGCGACGAAATGCCTGATTATGTCGAATTCGTCTTTAACACGCCGACGTTACGTTCTGTCGATATCCCCTTAGACGATGGTATCATTTTGAGTTATAAAACCGAGAAGTAGTATACTCTTATCTATTAACAGTTAATAAGAGGATGTCCAAAATTTCCCTACAATCTAAACTCTCAGACAAATCCACCCGTTTCAGTGAATCCGTCATCCGTGGCATGACGCAGCTATGTCTGCGCTATAATGCGATTAACCTTTCTCAAGGCACGCCAGCATATCAACCCCCTCCTGAAGTCAAAGCCGCAGCGATTGAGGCAATCCAAGAAGGATATAATCAGTATAGCATCACATGGGGCGCACCGTCGTTTCGTGAGGCAATTGCCCAAAAGATGACAACATTTAACGACATCCCCACAGACCCGAACATAAATGTCACTGTTACCTGCGGTTCAACTGAAGGTATGCTCTCTGCGCTCCTCGCAATTATCAACGCCGGCGACGAGATTATCATCTTTGAACCCTTTTATGAAAATTACGGACCGGATACAATCATCTCTGGAGCAAAGCCAGTCTATGTCGCATTGCAAGAGACACTGGCATCTGATGGTACTATCCGTTTCACTTATGATCCTACCGAACTCCGTGACGCTTTCTCTGCTAACACAAAGGCGATTGTCATAAATACCCCGAATAATCCGCTCGGTAAGGTTTTTACACTTGAGGAACTGCAAGAGGTTGCGGATCTCTGTTGTGAATACGACTGCATCGCGATCACCGATGAAATCTACGAGCACATGATCTACGATGAAAAGCCCCATATCAGCATCGGCTCTCTGCCACAGATGCGGGATCGGACGATTACCGTGTCAGGATTGAGCAAGGCGTATTCTATGACAGGATGGCGGTTGGGCTATGTCATTGCACCAGAAGTTTTAACCAATGCGATCCGTAAGATGCACGACTTCCTCACCGTCGGCGCGCCGCATCCGCTTCAGCGTGCCGGGGTCGTTGCCCTCAATTTGCCGCCGAGTTACCATAAAGATTTGGTGGCGAAATATAATAAGAATCGTAAACGTCTTGTGAATAACCTCACAGAAGCCGGATTCCGTTGCCATCAACCGGAGGGCGCGTATTACATTATGACGGATATCACCGATTTTGGGTTTCCCGATGATACAACCTTTGCTCACTGGTTAGTGAAGGAAATTGGGGTAGGTGGTGTCCCGGGCTCCAGTTTCTACAGCCGTCCACATCTCGGCAAAACAAAGTTCAGGTTTATGTTCAGCATGGCGGATGATATCCTCGCCGAAGCTGCTGAACGCTTGATGCAGATCAAAACAAAAATTTAAAAAGATAATAGGTACTTGTCGTGGGTCCTCCGTTCACACTCTTTAACAAGGTAGTGGACACGCCAGTGTACCGTTCACTATTTTATCTACATTAGAGAGACACCAATATGGACATCTCCCTTGAAAATGAAACGCTGAATATCTACAGAAAAGAAATTGAGGCACTTCTTCGGCGTGATGAGAAGTATAGGACTTTAGGTCCCGCTGAACTTGAGGCGATTGTGCAAGCGTTTGAATTCACGTTAACAAACGGGCGCGAGAAGGTCCGCGCCCAAATGCTTTACGACCTCATTCACGAGAAAAGGGACAACTAATATGCTGCTTGAACGGATACGCCTTAAGACTTTCGGCTGCTTCCAAGAGCAGGATTTTGAGCTTCATGACGGCATCAATCTCATTTTCGGTCCCAATTTCAGTGGAAAAAGCACGCTCGTCAACGCTATTTTCTTTACGCTGACTGGGAAACCGATTGTGCCGCGCGTTGATGCCTCAGCCATAAAGAACGCTAAAGCCTATAGCGGTACTGCAGGTCTCCAATTCGTTGTGAATGGCGAACGCTACCAACTCTACAGAGCGACCGGTAAACGTATCCAGCTCCGTACTGAAAAAAACGGCGCATGGCAGGTCCTTTTCGATGAGAAACGTGTCAGGGCAACGGAAGTGATGTTGGAGGAGCGATTTGGAATCATGCACGATCAACTCGCACTCACGACATTCCTCCGTGAAGGCGAGATATTTGAATTTCTCGCTCGCCAATCCGCCACGCGACGCGATATTCTCCACACCCTCCTCGGTATTGATAGATTAATAGAGGTCCGGCAGCGGTTCATTGACACGCGTCGTATCGCCAAACGTGAGCAGGGCAGAATCCGTGCCCATCAGAATAGCCTCCGGTTCAATGCCCAGAATATAAACGAAGTCGAGATTACAAGGATTGAAGCAAAGTTGAAAGACTTGGAAGCCGCTTATGGTGTCGAGACAGGCGATTCCGCACTTATCGCAGAGTGGGTGCAGCACCAGAACCGTTTACAAAAGCAATTGGACACCCTCAAGTATCAGCAAAATGAAGCCCTGAGCGGTTTTAACGATATTGGGCAGCTACGAGAGATGATAACTACCATCGAAACTGCGGTTCAAGAAGCCTCCGGATTAGAAGCAAAACGGGATGAACTGATACAACAGGTCGGTCGCCTTGAATCCGAAATCGCAGCGTTAACAAGTGTATGTAACACTCTTCAAACACTGATTAAGAGTGACGAACAGCATTGTCCAACCTGTTATCAAAATGTTGAACGAGAGGTCGTGCAACGGATTGTAGACGAAAAAGAGGAAGAGAAATCGCAACGCAGTGCCGAGTTGGAAACACACAAACAATCGTTAGAAACAGAAACCCGGGAGTTGAAGAGTCGGCGCGATCTTGAACAGCGACTTCAGACTTTGCAAGCAGGTTCAACGCAATTTCAACAACGCGCCAAGGACATTGACAAAATTCAGACCGAACTTGACGCGCTCACATTGCGATTGAATGAAAGAGGGGTTCAACAGAGCGAACAGATACCTTCGGATACCTTCGCAACGCTTGATAAACCACAATTGAAAGCCCAAATTGATAGCGAGCGTGAACGGCTTGGCAAACTCAAGCAGGAGGAAGCCGTCCGTTTGGATAGGATTGGCGCGCTCCAACGCGTAAACAGGGACGCAGCCAAAGTTGAAAAGACACTCCTAAGTTTAGAACTCGCCTGCACCGGGATTGACAAGACCATCGAAGCACTCCAACGGCAAATCCTCAAACCCGCTGAAGACGAATTGCATCATTGGCTCGACAAGATGCAACTCTTCGGACAAACGCGCATTGACTTACAAAGCGAACACCTCCTCCCTTCACTCAACATAGATGGCGCAGATCGGAGTCTAATGTTGCTGAGTGGTAGTGAAAAAATGTTCTTATATCTCTGCTTCAAAGTTGCCCTCGCCAAGGTTTTAGGCAACCCCGGCTTCTTTGTATTTGATGATCCTACCCTTCATTTGGATAGTGAACGGAAGACATTGATGGTAGATTTCATTCATCAACTTGCCGAAGAACACCAAGTCGTTGTAACGAGTTATGATGAGGATGTGCGTGCCGGTCTCGAAGGCGCGCATCTTATTGAAATGAAAAGAGAATCGTAGACAACACTAAGCGGATCCTTCCATGCCTTGTCATCGTCCGTTTCGTATAAAAGTGAGTGTCTGATTAATTTCATAGTATAACCCAACCCCAGTTGCCCCTTATAAAAATTTACTTTTTTCTTCCTTTATTTCTTGGATTGTGCTATTATTATCATTTAAGGGGATATAATTATAACTTTTCAAGTTATTAGATTATTGTCCCAATATGGTTTTAGAGGTCGAATCCTTGTTGTTTTGCTTAGATAGCAACTTAGGTTATAGTAGTAGTAGTCAGAGTCATTCAGTTTTAAGAAATCATCGGGTTTCGCGCCTTTTTTCAGGATCCGGTGCGATTAGGAATGCAGATCGCATTTGTGTGAGTACACCGCAAAACCGAACTTACCGGGGTTGAACACGTCAAGACTTATTGCTGCATCGACCGCGAAAGATAAAACCGAACCTACCAGGGTTGGGTCGAACCTACATCCTAAGTTGATACCTATGATTGAAATTAAGTGCCCCTTATATTGAATTCATGTTAAACTCGATTAACTGTTCCGGACTAAGTCAACTTCGCGCCAGAGCCATTCAGTTTTCGATTTTTCGTCAATTTTATCGGGGCAGTCGCGATTCGGAGATCGCTCCTACATGAGGTTTCTGACTTCGCGCTAAAAAAGGTGGATATTTTAAGGAATATTGGTATAATAACGGGACATTCTAAGCAAGATTCGATATTGAATGCAGATGAAGTTCAAACCGCGTCCCGCACTCTACTTCCTTATTCCGTATCTACTCGGTATCATCGCAGGGAAATGGGTATCCCTACCGTTGCTGTGGCTCTGGATCACCGTGCTACTGTGTCTTATCGGTAGCATCGTGACACGGCACCAGAGGCGTTATCTCTGCTACGGATTGCTCCATCTCGCGGTGTTTGCAGGCGGTATGCTACGTTTGGAAACTGCCTCGCATTCACCTATTCCCCCACACTTCTACGATCAACCGATTAGTTTCTCCGGCACCACCACATATCAACCCGAACGCGGGACGGCGTGGGATGCCTGTTACGCCACCGGCGAACTTCAACTGCTGTCGGATCCAATACAGCAGGTATCTGCAAAATTCCTCATCAGGTTCCAAAAATTGGTGCCGCTTCGCTACGGCAGACACATAACCCTCACAGGTATTCTACGACAACCACAAGGCAAACGGAATCCCGGCGGTTTTGATTACCAAGCCTACCTTGCACGGCAAGATATTGTCGGCATAATTGATGCCAAAGGGCTGCTACGAATAGGTGAACAGAGCGGATTTTTACCCGGACGTTGGATAGAGGCACTCCGTATTCGGACGGAACGCGTTATTGACGTTATCTATACCGACACCGAAGCGGTGGAACCGTCGCTGCACGCGCAGTTGCTTAAAGGCATCTTGCTCGGCAAACGGAGCGATCTCCCTACAGAGACGTTGGACATCTTCCGAAACAGCGGCACCTTTCATGTGCTCGCCGTGTCTGGCTTGCACGTCGGTCTCGTCGCGATGTTCTGCTATTTCGGATTTTCGCTCCTTCGGTTCCCACAAAAAGTCATTTGTCTGCTGACGATTGTGGCAGTGCTTATTTATGCATCTCTGATCGGTTTTCGACCCTCTGTCTTCCGGGCATCGCTAATGGCGATCCTCTTTCTATTCGCGACCGTCATTGACCGCGATGCAGATCTCTTCAATCTGTTAGCATTCGCTGCGTTGGTGTTGCTCCTCTTGAATCCGCTGCAGGTGTGGGATGTCGGATTCCAACTCTCTTTTGTTGCTGTGGCTGCTATCGTCTATTTCGTTCCAAAAATGGAGAAACCGCTGCGTCGGTTGTGGGAAAATGAAAATGACTCGCCTTCACAGGGTAGCGTTTCTGTCCTGACCAGATTCAGGAACGCAACGGTTAAATGGCTCGTCCTCTCCTATCTTGTTACACTCGCAGCACAAATCGGGACAACACCGTTGATTGCCTACCACTTTTTCCGAACCTATCCGCTCGGTCTCATCGTGGGTCCGTTTGCCGTCGGGCTTGTCTCGCTTATCGTTGCGGTAGGCATGGCATCCGTATGCGTTGGTTTTATCTGGCTTCCGCTGGCGAAGCTGCTTGCACTCCTCAACCACGCGATTATCTCTATCTTCTTGGGGCTGATCGGTATATTTGGACAGACATGGGGTATCGTGAAACTAACCCCGCCGACGTTTGGTCTCTTCGTCCTCTACATCGCCTTCTTTTTAGGGATCGCACACTGGCGATATGTCTATAAACATTGGAGAATCGCAAGCCTCATCGGGCTCTCCGTTGTTGCAATCTGGGTCTGGGATGCAGCGTGCCATGAAAATGGAAAACTGCTGGAAGTGGTCACGTTCGACGTTGGGCAAGGCGACGCGACTTTCGTTCGGTTTCCAGACAATCAAACCGTGTTGATTGACGGTGGTGTTCAGCGGACATATTACGACGATAAGAAACAGAGATTGGTTGATTATGACGTAGGCGAACGCGTTATTGAACCTTACCTTGATTTTCGCGGAATTCAGAGACTTGACATGGTCGTGTTGACACACCCAGACATGGACCACGGGGGTGGGCTTGGACATATCTTAGAGAATTTTGAAGTCGGCCGTGTCCTCGGTATATCGGATGTGCCGCTCGATTCTCAGACGCATCGGCAATTACACGCTATTGTGAAAGCGAATGATATTCCGTACTCGTTTCCGTACGCTGGAAAAATTGAACTCACGCCGACAGCTACGTTGAACCTCTTGCATCCGATTGATGCCGCATCAACCCACCTGATGGATCAGGACAAGAACGACGATTCTTTGGTGATAAAACTGACGTATGGCGAGGTAGACATCCTGTTCACGGGGGACATCGGTAAGAGAGCGGAGGCTCGGCTCATCGCGTCTGGTCAAGACCTGCGTTCGGAAATTTTGAAGGTGCCGCATCACGGGAGCAGCACATCAAGCAGCGCGCAGTTTATAGAGGCAGTCCAGCCGCGTTATGCGATCTTTTCACTCGGTCAGAACAGTCAGTATCAATTTCCGCATTCGGATGTGGTCGCGCGGTATCAAGCGCGTGGCTGTGTACAGTTGCGGACAGATAAAGCGGCAGCGATTACCCTCCGCACCGATGGAAAGCGGTGTTGGATCGACGGACTAAAGTAGTAGGCGCACGCCGTGGGTCCTCCGTCAACGAGTTGACAACCTACACGAAGGGTGTAATCGCAATGCGGTGAGCCTCCTGACGCATTGCATGCTCAAAAGCGGTGTTAATGTCCGTTAATGGATATGTTTTGCCGATAAGTTCAGCAAACGGATAGCGTGACCGGTTTTCTTCTATGAATCGGAGCGCGGTGCCGAGGGCGGTATAGTGGTAGTTGTGAACACCTCGGAGTGTCATACATTTTGTGACGAGGTGGTGGGCATCAACAGAGGTATACGCGTTTGGATAGACGTAGCCAAGTGTTAAAACCCGTCCACCGATTGCCGACCAAGTAACCAGATTCGGTAAGCCGCTTGTTGCTCCGCTAACCTCTACCCCGAGGTCAATCCCTCGTCCGTTTGTAAGACTTTTTAACGCTGCATCAATCTCCGCAATAGAGGTCTTGTCTGGGTTGAAGATGTGCGTCGCACCGAAGCGTTTGGCAATCTGTAAGCGTTCCTCATTGATGTCTACGACGGCAACAGTATTGTATCCGTGCTCCCGTAAATAGCATGCTGCATAGATGCCTAACATTCCCGCCCCGTGGATGGCAGCCGACTCATTGGGATGTGTGCCGATGGTCGTCAAGCCGTTTACCACAGTTGCAAAGGCGCAGTTGACTGGCACTGCCTCTCCGTCCGTTATACTATCAGGGATATGATAGACAGCTGTCCCTGGACGCAGCAGAATATGCGTGGCGAACCCGCCGGACAAAGCAGTAGAACCGTCGCTGCGTGCGTGTCCGTATTTAAACATAGTCTCGCATTTCTGCGGCAGTTCTCTATTGACGCAATAGTCGCATGTCCCACAGGAAGCCGTGAGACTCCATGTAACTCGGTCACCGTCGCGTAACGGTTCGCCGATTGCAGAGCGGAGATGTGTCGGTGTTGCAATTGTGCCGACAATTTCATGTCCAAGCACACACGGTGTATCCGCGCTGCGGCGACCTGACACCGTATGGAGATCGGAGCCACAGATCGTCGCAAGGGAGACGCGGACGAGGATATTATCTGGCGTGATCGGGACAGGCACTTCACAAACCTCGAAAGGGGTGCCTGTCCCGTGAAATTGGGAAATCTGTGCTGATATTTGCATTTGAGCGGTTTTCCTTGAAAGGTCCGTTTTTTATCACTTCCAAGTATGCAACATTTCAATGGGTTGTGTCAACAAAATTTAGTTATCGGCAGTCGGTTTCCATCGGCAGTCAGTGATAGTGACCGCTTTTAATTTGACAATGCGCCAAGGATTTCGTATCATATAGTATAACTATTTTATACAAAAGATAAGGGACAAGACATAGCAAAATGAACAAAACGGCTGAAGTTCTTATTGAAGCCTTACCTTACATCCGACACTTTTATGACCGACAGATTGTCATCAAATATGGCGGTGCTGCGATGGAGGATGACACACTTATTCACTCCGTTATGCAGGACATCGTGCTGATGAAATATGTCGGCATTCGACCGATCATCGTTCACGGTGGCGGACCACGGATCACCATGTGGATGGACAAAATCGGAAAAGTCCCAGAATTTGTGCAAGGGCTGCGTGTAACGGACGCGGAAACGGTTGAAATCGCCGAGATGGTACTCGGGTCCATTAACAAAGAAATCGTGTCACGTATCAACCAACACGGTGGGAAGGCGATTGGACTCTCTGGGAAAGACGCTAATTTGGTGCTCGCAGAAAAACAGGAAACTCAGGTTGCCGATGAAAACGGGCAGAAAATAGATGTGGATTTGGGGTTCGTCGGAAAAATTATCGGTATCAACACCGAGTCAGTTAGTACGCTTGATAAAGCGGGTTATATTCCAGTGGTTGCGCCGATCGGTGTCGGTGTTGATGGTCAGACATATAATATTAATGCCGATACAATGGCAGGCGAGATCGCGTCCGCGTTCCAGGCAGAGAAACTCATTATGCTCACAGACACGCGCGGCATTCTCCGAGACCTCTCGGATGATGCGTCGTTGATGCCAACTATCCGTATGAGAGAAGTAGACCAATTCATCAAGGAAGGTTTCATCGCGGGCGGCATGCTGCCGAAGGTAGAGGCGTGTACAACGGCACTCATCGGTGGCGTGTATAAGACACATATTATTGATGGTAGGATTCCACATTCCCTGCTGCTTGAAGTTTTGACAGAGGGTGGTGTCGGCACCGAAATCGTTAGATAACAGATCGCGAGCACAGCTCGCTCCTACAGTGGAATGAATCGTGGTGTCGGCACCGAAATCGTTAGATAACCGAGCCGAAGTCCGTTGCGGTGAACATAGATGAAACCCAACGAAATACGTACGCTGAACTGACGTAATACCAATTCTGATTGACGGTTTCTCTTAAAGGAGTCTACTGTTCTTTGTTATGCTCGGTGCGTTTAGGAATGCAGATCGTATTTGGTCGAGTACGCCGTAAAACCGCACCATAGGTGTCAATTTAGGCATTTTTGCCAGCGTTGCAATTGGAAATATAAACATGCTGAAGAAACACCCAAGCAAATAAACCCTACGGGACTCAAGAGGGTTTTGGAGTATACACAGTTTGTGGATAGAACCCGGCGCGGTTGCAAACCGCGCCTACCGGGTCTGGGACTGAGGCTGTCCTTTTTTCTTAAATTGAACGTCAGTTCGACTTAAACATTTCGTCCGTCTAAAGGTTCCGTTTTCGCGTGTCAAAGACATAAATTGTAGCACAAACTGTTAGTTTGTGGCGTATTCCACGCA
>JAKZUG010000474.1:0-7384 GCA_047516705.1 Candidatus Poribacteria bacterium
GATGTTATCTTGTCTCCGGGGCTTGGTGGTGTCCAGGTCTGGACAAAGCACCTATCCGAATATGGGAAGTTGCCACCGGTGAGCACATCCACATCTTTTGGGCACATTCTACAGACGTTCAGGACGTTGCATTCTCACCGGACGGTTTGCTGTTGGCGAGTGGGAGTTTTGACGGCACCATCCTCCTTTGGGACATGAAACCGTTTATAGGCTCTTAAGGCATTGCTTGCCACAATAAAATCGGAGGTATTTGATGGAGAATAGACGATTACAGACAACCACACAATCTATCCAGACAAACAGCGATGTGACAACCTGGGAGCTCCCCGATGGCGCAATTGCGCGATTAGGACAAGGATTCATATATGACATGGCGTTTTCACCAGATAACGCGTTGCTTGCTGTTGGCACGAGCATCGGGGTATGGATGTATGAACTCGACACGATGCAGCCTGTCACACTGTTTGAAACCGAACGCGGCATGATTCTTAGCGTTGTGCTTTCACCCGATGGAAAATGGGTTGCAACCAGTAACGCGGACGGCATCATCAAAGTGCGAGAAATAGAGACCCAGCAGCGTGTCGCGAACATACAAGGCTGGCACGGAGGCACCTCCTGCCTCACCTTTTCACCGGATAGCCAATACATCGCCGCATCTGGCCGCGAATACGGCGACGTTTACGTCTGGTGCGCAAAAACCGGACAACACGTCGCAAGTTTCAAAATGGAAGGTAAACGGGAGGAAGATGAACAGCCCCCTGCCCGTTTCCCAATCTGCTTTTCACCAGATGGGCAGCTGCTCGCTTATTTTACTGACTGGTCCACCCTTACTGTCCGAGACCTAAAAACGAAAGAATGCTTCGCTTCTCTGGATCCAAAACCTCATCTGCGCGAATCAGGACATGTGTATGATCTCGCCTTTTCACCCTGTCGTCAGTTTCTTGCTGCGAGTCTTCAGGATTCAACGACACGTGAAAACATTGCGGTGCAAGTATGGGATATTGATAAAGAGACTTTGGAGACGACTTACACAAACTACAGTGGGATTCGGGTGCTTCTCGCCTATTCCCCTGATAGCACCCTACGGGTTGCTGATGTTTATGAAGACAAGGTAGTGATGTGGGATGCGTCCCGGGGTGAAAAACTTGATACCATTGAATATCAAGGAAAAGGTAGGACAGAACAATGTATCTCTACGGATGGACAGCAGTTCGCAATTCTCACTGAACGCGATATCCGCGTGTGGCGTGCAGGCTCCCCTGCTACAACAGCACCGCTCACAGTCCCGCATCAGGTGCCCGAATCTCTGTTTTTTTATCAATCGGGCAAGAGGTTGGCTTGCAAATACTGGTTTGAAGATATCGTTTTCTGGGATGTTGTTCAGAAACAGGGGGTCCCTCCGCCGATCTCATCAAAAGGCGTGGGCAAAAGGTGTGCGCTGTCCGCCTGTGAAGAGTTGTTGGCTCTCAACGGAGAAGATGGACAAACGCTTGAAGTCTGGAACATCACGTCTGGTGCCCGAATAGTAGAACTCACTGAACACCAAAGTTTTATCACCACCGTGGTGTTTTCGCCATCAGGGGAACACCTCATCAGCGGAGATGTAGATGGAAAACTCATTGTGTGACGTGTCCAAAGTTGGGAAAAGCAGCACGCATTTATAGCGCATGCAAGGCCGCTTCGGACAGCAGCCTTTCATCCCAACGGACAGCAATTCGCGACTACTGACGGGGTTAGTATATTTCTTTGGGGCGTTACGAGTGGTGAACAGCTTGGTTCACCTTCTGTAGACTCCACCTTTGTTGCCCTATATAAAGGAGATATGCGACAAATCCAGAGAAAAATCCAGCGACGTTACAAACCTTCAAAGTATCTCCATTCAATTACATTTTCACCTTGCGGCACTTTGTTGGCTGGTGGATTATACGGTGGAGTTCATCTGTGGGATGCTGCAACTTTAGAGCCGCGCATGGGGATGATTCTACCTGAGAGTTGCTCCCATGTTGGTGTCGTGGTATTTTCTCCATGTGGTCGGTATCTTGCCTCTGGTTCTTGGTGGAACAAAACAGACAAAGTCTCTGTCCGTTTATGGGAGGTTGCCACTGGGGAAAACATCCATACTTTTTGGGGGCATACCTCAGATATTCAAAATCTCGCTTTTTCAAAGGATGGCGAACTTCTGGCAAGTAGCAGCTATGATGGCACAATCCTCCTTTGGGACATGAAACCATTTATAAACTCCTAAGTCTGCCATATAATTGCACCTCACATCGCACAACTCTTTCAGTCAATTTCGCATAATACCCCGGCGAGCGAGGTTACCGGACCTTGCGCGTCCATTGGTAATAAAAGGAGACATCTTTATGGAAAATAGACAACCTTTAATCCCCGCGCTGAGACCGGTTGAAGACACAGATGTGACAACTTGGGAACTGCCTGAAGGTGCAATTGGTAGGTTGGGACAGGGGGTACTACTTGGTGTCGAATATTCGCGCGATGGTGCGTATCTTGCCGTTGCAACCAAAATCGGGTTCTGGATATATGACGCAGCAACAATGGCACCCCGAGCGTTGTGGGGCACTGAACGAGGGATGTTCAATGTCGCTACCTTCTCACACGATACGCGATGGATTGCTACCGGCGATCAAGACGGTATTGTTAAAATATGGGACACACAAAACGGACAGTGCATTACAAAAATAGATTGGGGAAGCACTCGAAACTTCAATAGCCTTTTGCATCTTCACTTTTCGCCGAATGGACAACATTTGGCCACATCCGGTTTCGGACATAGTGCTGTTTACACATGGCGTACAAACACCGACACCCCTATCATGAGCTTCACAGTTGAAAATGCGGAAAAAAAAGATTACCGGAGGGGATATTACGGCGACAAGTGCTTTCCTATCTCTTTTTCACCCGTTGGTAACCAGCTTGCGTATGTGACTGCTATAGACACTATCACGATTTCAGACGTAGACACCGGCGAACAGATTGCCTATCTCACTGGACACGCGGCACCGGTGCATTCCGCCATCTTTTCTCCTTGCGGACAGTACCTTGCTACCGCGACCTTGGACAATGAGGTGCAGGTCTGGGATATTCACAACGAATCCCATGTAATGACTCCAACTACATACGAAGGTGATCGGGTAAGGTTGGCTTATGCTCCCGATGGCACGATGAGGATTGCTAACATTTATGAGGACATGGTGGAGATTTGGGATGTGTCACAGCAAGAAAAGTTGGATACCTTTGACTCTCGTGGAACGACGACTACTGCAGCATGTTTTTCAACCGATGGAACGCAATTCGCGATTGCCAACACACGCGGCAATCTGCAGGTATGGAAAGCGGGATCCCCTTCTGGAGTAGCGTTATTTCCTGAATATAAACCGATTGCCTTTTCGGTGGTATTCTCACAGGACAGCAAGACATTGGTCAGTAGTTACTGGGGAACAGTAGGTAAGGTTTTCTGGGATATTGAGAGCAGGAAAACCCAGCGGATATTCCCATCCCTGACCGAACGCTCCGCTTTACAAAGGACAGTGGCACTATCTCCGCTCGATGAACTGTTAGCAGCTGAAACAGGGGACGGGAACATCAAAGTCTGGAACATTGACTCAGAAACATTAATCGCTGAACTCGCCGAACATGAGAGTCATGTAATTTCGTTTAACTTCTCACCTACCGGTAAATACCTTGTCAGTGCCGGAACAAAAGGCGAACTCTTTGTATGGGATGTCGAGCATTGGGAAAAACAACATTCGCTTACGCCAGATGAAAATGAAGGCGTAGGACAAGCACAATGGCGAATGGGAGATAAGAGAGTGGCATTTCACCCTGATGGTAAGCAGGTCGCCGCTATTTCTCATAACGATAAAGCGCGCGTCTGGAATATTGAAAGTGGTGAACATCTTGCTACACTCCCTTTGCCAGAAAGTTTAGACGATCCTCCACTGTACAGAGGCGAGCCACAAGGACCCCAGAAAGCGGAAAATCCTAAGCAGCAGCGACCTCAGGATCTACTTCTTGATGCCATCGCATTTTCTCCCTGCGGGACCGTCATCGCTTGTGGACGTGAAGATGAAGTTATATTGTGGGACGCAAATACCTCACAAATACGTATGGTGATACGGTTACCTGAAACAGGTAGAAGACCTTTCGCGCTTGCATTTTCCCCAAGTGGTCGCTATCTCGCTGTCGGTTCATGGTGGTGCAGGACAGATAGAGTCCCCATCCAGTTGTGGGAAGTTGCCACCGGGGAAAACATCCACACTTTCTGGGGACACGCCTCTGATGTTCAGGATGTTGCCTTCTCACCAAACGGTACGCTCTTGGCAAGTGGGAGTTTTGATGGTACCATCCTGCTTTGGGACATGAAACCGTATATAAGCTCTTAAAATCGCCTACCTGAGTTACCCATAGCATGGACTCATCGAAAACTCAATGCTATAAGTCTATGCAGAATTTTCTTGCAGTTTTAGATAAAATATGTTAAAATACGGTGTGATAAGTTTTGCAGCGCGGATCAAAACCGTGCAATGTGATGTTGGTACAACTCGCAAACCAATACAGTAAGGTCGCACTTATAAGACACGACGCAACAGGAGAAACTAAAATGGCAAATGGATTCTCACGATTTTTCAAGGCTATCTGGTATACACTGACGGGCCGCGCACACGAATCCGCGGATAGAATGATGGAAAACCCCGAAGCCGTTAGAGGGGCTTACGAAGACATTATCCGCGATAAACAGGGGAACATTCAACGTTATAAGGCGGCAATCGGTCAACTCATTGCCCTTGTTGAACAGAAAAATTCCGCGGTAAAGAAACTGACCGACGAAGTCAGTAATTTGGAAGAACTAAAAACCGGGGCAATCGCTAAGGCACAGCAGACCGCTGCTGATTTGCAAAAAGAAGGATTGGCACCAGAAGAAGTCAAGCAGCACGTCGAATACACGCGATGTGTTACCGCTTACCAAGAGTTCAATTCCAATTTGGAAGAGAGAACCGCGCGCATTACGGAACTGGAAAACGAGATTGAAAGTGCACAAGCTGATATTAACTCTCATAAAATTCAGATTACCACCCTACATCGCGATTTAGATAAGATTAAGAGCGAGCAGTCTGAGGCAGTCGCCGATCTGATTACTGCACGAGAGCAAGAGGAAATCGCCGATATGCTCTCCGGCATCAGCACGGATGGCGCTTCTGCTGAATTGTCACGGATGCGAGAAATCCGTGAGAAAGCGAAAGGACGTTCAAAAGTCGCACAGGAATTGGCTGGCACCGACTCAAAGAGTGAAGAACAGGAATTCCTCGCCGCAGCCCGCTCGACTTCTGCATCCGATGAATTTGACACATTGATTTTCGGTGCACAGGAGACGGACACGAAAACGGAAACGGAAACGGAAACGGAACCCGCCAAGAAGACAGAGGATTCCGATTCTGAGCTGCCGCTTTAACGCGCATCAAAAAGCCTATCGCTACACACGCAGGTTTGCCATCTGATACAGAAGGGGGCGACAACTCATAGCCGTTAAAAGCCCGACCTATCCATTCCGCACAGAAGCCGGAATGCTCATTAATGCAGGCACGTCGCGTAGTCTCGTCCTGTCCGGAAATATCCACGATCTCTTCTTTGTACGCGAAGAGGACAACACGGACTATATTCCACTCGTCCCCTTTTTGACCCGCAGCTGGGATATCCCCGGGTTCATTCTGATAGTTTACGAACTCAACGGCCCCATACGATTTGCACAGGAAACTGAACGCGAAAAGGTTAAGCGCGCGTTCAATCTATGGCGCGGCATCACCGAGGCGGACCTTGATATAAGTGCAAGTGGTCGTACGACAGGAGCAGGGCAGCGGCGTGAGTCGGCGGAAAATACACTTCTTGGATCACTTGATGCCGCTACAGAGTCATCCGATGCATCTTTTACGCAATACATGAACCATGCTATCGGCAGCCCGACGTTGGCACTTGAACTCCTTCGTCAATTTTGCCTGCTTTCCCGAAGCACAAACGCACAGGGCGAAAAACTGCTGCCAGAGAAGTTGATAATCCTGATAGAAGCGACGGACATGTTGCTCCCTGAAGGCGAAATTCGGAGTTTATCTTTGCCAGACAGGCATAGGGTCAGCATCGTTCAAGATTGGATCTCCGATTCCAATTTCATGAACGGCAACGATACCGTCGCCTTTATCGCAGAATCTCCAAGTCTCGTGAATTCCCGAATTATCAGGTTGCCGCAGGTCGTCACCGTTGAAATCCCAGCGCCGGGGATGGCAGAACGGCAACACTTTATTTCATGGTTTAACAGCACACCGAAACTGATAGAAAAACCGTTAAACCTGTGGGGCACACAGTCACAACTCGCAATGCTTACCGCGGGTTTATCCATACAAGCACTCCGTCAAATGCTGCTCTCTGCCTGCTACTCCGGTGAAAAACTTCAACCCGAGGATGTCATTGGGAAAGTGTCTGAATTTATCCAAGCACAGTTGGGTGAAGATGTCGTAGAATTCAAAAAGCCCGCGCACAGTCTAAAGAACATCGTCGGTAATCAGAAACTGGTGGCTTTTCTGAAGACTCAGCTGATTCCACGTATTATCTCAATCGGTCCCGATGCAATTCCCGGAATGAGCGTTTGCGGTCCGATCGGTAGCGGAAAAACCTTTATCTTTGAGGGACTCGCTGGTGAACTCGATATCCCGGTCCTCGTACTCAAGAACATTCGGAGTATGTGGTTCGGACAGACGGACGTTATCTTTGAACGACTCCGGCGGTTACTGATGGCACTCGTGAAGGTGCTGATCTTCGTTGACGAAGCGGATACCCAATTCGGCGGTGTAGGGACGGATGCGCACAGTACAGAACGACGTTTGACGGGAAAAATACAGGCAATGATGTCGGATCCACAACTCCGTGGTAATATCACTTGGCTCCTGATGACTGCGCGTATCTATAATCTCTCACCCGACCTACGGCGGGACGGTAGGGTCGGGGATATAGTGGTTCCAGTGCTTGATCCGAGTGGCGAAGACCGTGAGGCTTTTCTCCGCTGGACTATTGCCAAAGTTTTTCCGGGTTCCCTCCCTGAGGATGCAGTTGAACGGCTTTTAAAAGTAACCGAGGACTATTCTGCAGCGAGTTTCGCATCGCTGCGTTCCGACCTTGAAGCCGCCAGCCTTCTCAAGAAGGATTCGGAAACGACGGGTAAACTCACATTAGATGAAATCATTGCTGTCGCCGAAGATCGGATTCTGCCGAATATCGGACCGATTCGACACTATCAAACGCTGCAAGCTCTTCTCAATTGCACACGAAAATCCCTACTCCCCGGTGCCTACTCCCCAGAAATCCGAGACTCTTGGGT
>JAKZUG010000475.1:0-6353 GCA_047516705.1 Candidatus Poribacteria bacterium
GTCGCACAGGTCAATGCTGACCTTGGTTTGCTTGAAACCCGACTCGCGGAAGCGATTAACGCAGCTGCACAAGAAGTTATTGACGGCACACTGGATGATCATTTTCCACTCCGTGTCTGGCAGACAGGCAGTGGAACACAGACAAATATGAATGTCAATGAAGTCATCGCGAACCGTGCAATTGAGATGCTCGGTGGCGAAATGGGCAGCAAGCATCCGATCCACCCTAACGACCACGTTAACAAGTCCCAATCGACAAACGATGTCTTCCCGACATCTATCCACTTGGCAATGGTCCGGCAGATTCGGACACATCTGTTGCCGCGCTTGGTCGCACTGCAAGAAGCCTTTACAGAAAAGGTATCCGAATTTGCAGAGATCGTCAAGATTGGAAGAACACACCTAATGGATGCGACCCCGCTTACACTTGGGCAGGAATTTAGTGCGTATGCCCAACAACTTACCGCCGCCGAACAGCGCATTACTGTTTCGCTTCCGCATCTCTGTGAACTCGCGATCGGCGGAACAGCTGTCGGTACCGGGTTGAATACACACCCTGATTACGCTGCACGGGTCGTTGCACGGCTTTCGGAAACAACAGGTTATGAACTCCAACGCGCACCGAACGCGTTCGAGGCATTGGCGTGCCGAGACGCGGTCGTCAGCGCAAGTGGTGCCTTGAAAACATTGGCAGTTGCACTGTTCAAGATCGCAAACGACATCCGATGGCTCGCGTCCGGCCCGCGGTGCGGACTCGGCGAATTGCAGTTACCTGAAATGGAACCCGGTAGTTCTATTATGCCGGGGAAGGTGAATCCGACACAATGTGAAGCCGTTACGATGGTGTGTGCGCAGGTGATGGGAAATGATACGACGTTGGCGTTTGCAGGTTCAAACGGTGCCTTGCAACTGAACGTATTTATGCCTGTGATTGCGTATAACGCTTTACAGTCTATACAACTTCTTGGGGATGCATGTGAATCTTTCCGCGTTAACTGCGTAGAAGGTATCGTGCCGAACCGTCAGACCATCGGGCAACACCTTTCGGAATCGTTGATGCTTGTGACATCGTTGACACCACACATCGGTTACGATAAGGCGGCGAAGGTGGCACAATACGCGCATGAACACGGTTGTACACTCCGCGAAGCTGCTGTTGCGATGGAAGTTTTAACAGGAGAGGCTTTTGACGAACTGGTCGTACCGGCGGATATGACACGACCGAATTTGCGGTAAATGGTTATCGGTTATCAGTCGTCGGTTAAAGAGGTTTTGACTTAATCAATTCCCTCTTAACCGACAACCGAAAGGAAATCTGCGTAGCAGATTTCCGTACCGACAACTGACAACTAATTAATCATCATCCTCGGCTTCCGCGATTTCCGACTCAACAGAGGATATCTCTAAGTTCTGGAAACTGGAGAACCCACTACCCGCAGGGATGAGGCGACCGAGGATGACATTCTCCTTCAGACCGAAGAGCTGATCGGTTTGTCCACTGACAGCGGCATCTGTTAGCACCTTCGTCGTTTGCTGGAAGGAGGCGGCAGAGATGAAACTATCCGTGCTCAAGGAGGCTTTACTAATGCTCTGGAGAATCGGTTCACCAGTAGCAGGTGTGCCGCCTTGTGCCTCAATTTCGCTGTTGACCCGCTCAAACCGCCTGCGCTGCACCTCATCATTCGGATAGAAATCTGTGCCGCCAGGCTCAAGGATGCGAATCTTGGTCAACATCTGCCGCACTATTGCCTCAATGTGTTTATCATTGATAGTCCCTTTGCCGTAAACTTTCTGGACTTCATCAACAAGATATGCCCAAACTGCTTCTTCGCCTTCAACAGGCACTCCCTCAATAGTGGTGCGTCCGATACTCAAAATATCGTGCGGATTCAGGAAACCACTGGTGAGCGGTTCACCCGCATCCACCCAATCACCTTCAGCGACACGTCGTTTCTCATCAGGGATCTGGTAGAGGCGACTCACATATACTCCGTGCTCAATGTGATATGCCGGAATCCCTCCCTTTGCGCCCGCAGATCGGACATAGCCCTCAATTTCGGCGATTTGCGCGGCATCGCCGCGTTTTAGGCGCCGCGCTTCAAATAAATCGGTGACACGTGGAATACCCGCAACGATGTCAAGGTTTGCTGTTCTCTCATGGAGTTCGGCGAGGGTGTCTCCTTTACGGATGCTATCGCCTTCTGCTAAAGAGAACGAGTAGTCCGCCGGGACGACGTGTGGTACTCGAGTTCCATCAACTGTTTCCACCTCAATTCGCATCTGAAGGGATAATTCATCTACTTCAAATCCGCGGTACTTCGCCTTTGCCTCCGCGTACTGCTCTGCTGACAATTCATCGCCAACAGCATAGGTACAATTCGGATGATAGACAGCAGTTACAGTATGGGAAACCTTCTTATTCGCCTTCTCCAAGGCACGGTATTCCTTCGCCTGAAGTTCTGTGCCCGGCTCAAATGGTGTCTCCGTGTCCCGTTTGTCCGCAAGGATTTTGTAGACAAGCTCAGTGTCAAATCCCTTGAACTTTCGATTGTAGGTTTGGTAATCTTCTTTAGTCAGTTCAGCACCGACTTCCAGTTCAAGTTCAGGGTGATGTACACCAACAACCTCATACAGGTCTGTAACTTTTTCTGGGAGTGCAGCGTCTGTCTTGCGGAGTGACTTATACTCGATCTCGGTGAGACGGTCGCCAACATTCAACGTTGTGGTACCATCTTCAACGTTTGTCACTTCATAATGATGAGCGACTTCTAATCCCTTGTATTGTCGACGTTTTGCGGTCGCCTCATGTTGCGTTAAAAGTTCGCCTACTTCTAATAGACAGTCCGGATGATTGACAGCAGTTATACGATATACGCGTTCTGCCTCGAAGCCACCCGTTATAATCTCGGTTGTAGAAGTGGTGAAGCCTAAATAAACCTCGTGATGCTTTTTTGCCTCACTCTCACCGAGCAAATCTCCCGGCTTAAGTAGACAATCCGAGTGATGAACTTGTGTTACGCGGTGCCGCAGTTTTTGTGCACTGAAACCGGTAAACCGTTTATGTGCACGACTTAATGCCTCCTTTGTTAACTCTTCACCAGCTTTAAGAGGACATTCGGGATGATACACCTGTGTTACGCGATGTCGCTCGATCTCCTGCTTTTCAACCTTAAATGCCCTTCCATTGTCTCGATACGTAGCGCAGGCGCGCTCATAGTCAGTCATGCTCAATTCGTCACCAATCTTAAGAGGCGACGTATCCGAACTCGTGCTATCGCTTGGCAAAACAGTCTGTCCAAGAAGGGATGATCCATTTGGGATAGCTTTATTCACAACGTAAATTGGCTTTGAATCTACCTCAAACGGGGTCAACCACGGCGTAATTTCTTCCGTTGGAACTTCTTGTCCGACCGTAAACGGGAAGTTCTTTCTTACCGTCTCATCTATACTGGTTACACGATAAATACGCTTGAAACCAGTATCATCTTCTTCACTACCTGCTGCAGATACATTCGTCTGTCCAGAGGCATTACTCGTTACCTTAAGGTCTTCTTCCTGCACAAGTTCGCCTGTTTCTGAATCTAAGTAATATAACTCTATATCAAACCCCTGTCGAATCTCATCCTTCAGCTGCTTTACCGCTTCTTCAGTGAGCAGGTCGCCAGCAGCCACCGAGATGTCCGGGTGTTGCACTTGTGTCACGCGGTAGTGAGGCGTTACAAATCGTTGGAAACCGTATTCTACGAGTGCTTTGGCGTATTCTGCCTGTGACAACTCACCACCTACCTTCAAACGGCAACCGCTATCCAAAACAGCAGTGACTTCGTACTGCCACGTCTTGGTATCAAAGCCTTTATAACGCTCTGTATTTTCGCTATACTGTTTCTCACTGAGTAATTCACCTTCACGCAGTTGGCAACCGGGGTGGTTGACTTGTTGGACTTTGTAAGCCGCCCCATCAAGATTTGCCCGGTTTTCGGTAGCTACCCAGAGCTCACGTTCCTGTTTGACTGTTTGTCCCGGTTGGAAATCTCGGAAACGTACGGTGCCACTGGCTTTGGATAGAATCCTATGCTTACGGGCTTCCGAAACATCCTCAACAGCACCACCTGTATGGAATGTGCGCATAGTAAGCTGCGTTCCAGGTTCACCGATGGATTGTGCGGCGATAATTCCGACGGCTTCACCAACATTCACAAGGCTATTCGTCGTTAGATCGTTCCCGTAGCATTTGGCACAAACGCCTTCGTCCGTCTGGCAGGTAAGGACGGAGCGTACCTTCACCACTTTTATACCAAGATTATCAATCTGGTTCGCCATCTGCGTGGATATAACGGTGTTGGCGTGAACAAGCACATCACCGCTCTCTGGATGCACAATATCCTCGGCAGCGGTGCGTCCACTGATTTTAAAGCCGAGATCACCGCCTTCTGTCGCAAACTTTTGGATGCTGTTCAGCGTATGGCAATCTTCAGTGGTAACGCGGACATCTTGGGCAACATCCACAAGTCTCCGGGTGAGGTAACCAGAATGAGCAGTTTTCAGTGCTGTGTCCACCAAACCTTTACGCGACCCGTAGGTAGAGTTAAAATAGTCAAGCACATCCAAACCTTCACGATAAGAACAAAAATAGTTGGGTAACTCTGAGTCTCCCACACGATAAGTAGATGTCCCTATCGGTGGAATGAGGATATCACCATCCTGCTTTGCCTTCAATCCGATAAAGGCACTGATTTGCATGAATGGATCTTTTCGCGCGCGCGCGCCACTGTCTGCCATGATATGCACTGGACTGAAGCCCACCACCGTTTTGTCGTCTATCTCTAATCCACTCGGATCGACGTAGGGGTGAACCTTACGCGGGTCCCCGCGCTCAACAAGGGCGGTTTCTAACTGCGGTAAGATATTGAACATCTCATCTTCTATCTTGTCCTTTGCGTTCAGCCAGATGCGAATCTGCTCGTTTTCATATTCCTCACGCTCAGTTGCCTGAGCACCTTCAAGGAGGGCCTCAATTTCTGTCTTTGCCTTGTTCACCAACTCGTTCCGGTTGTCAGGTGTAATATAATCCGCGATGCCGGGCGAAATACCGCTCAACGTTGCGTACTCAAAAGCGAGTTTTTGGACATTTTCAAGTACTTCAGTTGTGACGCGGGTCCCCAACTCGCGGAAGCAATCCTCAATTATTTGAGATAATTCTCGTCCGCGGGCTTCCGCATTGAAAAACGGGATACGCCGCTGCGAATGTTCGTCTTCCCATTCTAATTCACGTGGGATCACTTCGTTAAAGATAACTCTACCCACTGTTGTGAGAATTGGCTCTGTCGATGCACCGTTTTCGCCATGTCCATTGAATGTGATGAAGAGTTGGATGCTGTCGTGCAGTTTAAGTTGACCAACAGCATGGGCGGTGATGACCTCCTCCGGATGCGCGAAGCGCCGGTGGTACCACGATTTGTCACGGAATACCTCAAAAGCAGAAGCATCACCTACTGTGTAAGCCTCGTGCAAAAGTACAGCATCCTCAGCGTACTCTGGTAACGTTTTTGTAAGGAAACTGGATCCAAGGACCATGTCGAGTTCAGGAACGGCGATCGGACGACCGTGTGAGGGCTTCAAAATGTTGTGACTGCTGAGCATGAGGAGTTTCGCCTCAGCCTGTGCTTCCACCGTCAGCGGCACGTGAACTGCCATCTGGTCGCCATCAAAATCGGCGTTGAACGCGTTACAGACAAGCGGCGGAATTCTGATTGATTTGCCTTCCACCAAGACAGGCAAAAATGCTTGAATGCCGAGTCGGTGCAATGTCGGTGGACGGTTGAGCAGGACCGGATGATCCGCAATTACTTCCTCTACGACTTCCCACACAGGCGAATCGGAGTCAACGTGTTCAGCGATATGCTTCGCACGCTTAATCGTCTGTGTATGGCCGTACGCTTGCAGTCGCTCAATGATAAACGGCTTGAACAATTCAACTGCCATCTGTTTGGGTATACCACACTGGTGCAGCCCCAATTCAGGTCCGACAACGATAACACTACGTCCAGAGTAGTCAACTCGTTTACCGAGCAGGTTCTGACGAAACCGTCCAATTTTACCTTTAAGCACCTCAGCGAGGGATTTAAGGGGACGGTTACCGGGACCAGTGACACGTCTACCGTGTCGTCCGTTGTCAAAGAAAGCATCAACGGCTTCTTGTAACATCCGTTTTTCGTTCCGAAGAATCACCTCTGGGGAACGGAGTTGTATCAGCTTACGGAGTCGGTTGTTGCGATTGATAACACGGCGATACAGGTCGTTCAGATCACTGGTAGCAAAGCGTCCACCTTCAAGTGGAACAAGGGGTCGTAAAT
>JAKZUG010000476.1:0-6679 GCA_047516705.1 Candidatus Poribacteria bacterium
ATGCAGACGACACACCATTTTTTGATGCGAATCCCCAGTTTCAGGAAACGGAAATCTGGAAAACGCTTTTCCCTTTTCAAAAGCATGGCGTTCAAGCCGGCATCAAAAAACTCAAGGAATACAACGGTTGTATCATCGCTGACAGCGTTGGGTTAGGTAAAACCTACGAGGCACTCGCTATTATCAAATACTTTGAGTTGCGAAACTACCGAGTTTTAGTCTTATGTCCGAAGAAGTTGGAAAAAAACTGGACGCTTTATCCGGCACACTATAACAATAAATATAATCCACTGAAAAAGGATAGTTTCCGTTACAGCGTCTTCGCACATACAGACTTGAGTCGAGACAGCAGCGCCTTAGCAGATATTGAATGGGATGGGTTCGATCTCGTTGTCATTGATGAATCCCACAACTTCCGAAACCGTGGTATTCGTTATAACAAATTACTGGAAGATGTTATCCAGAGCGGCGGAAAAACGCAAGTTCTAATGCTCTCTGCCACGCCGGTTAACAATCGACTTACTGACCTTGAGAACCAAATCTCTTTAATCACTGAAGACAAGGATGATGCCTTTAAACGAGAAGGTATCTTAAGCATCAAATCAGTACTCAAGGCTGCCCAAGATAACTTTGAAACATGGATAACAGAAACTAATCATCTCCGCGATGAATCAGGGCGGAGAAAAAGTCTTTTAGATCGCCTTAATGCCGATTTCTTTTCGTTATTGGATAAACTCACCATTGCCCGCTCCCGAAAACAGATTCGAAAGTTCTATGAGGATTCTGAGGAACAAAGGTTCCCTAGTCGTAAAGCCCCCAAGTCTATTTTTCCGAAGATCGACCGGGATGACAAATTTCCTTCCTATCAAGAGATTAGCAACCGAATTGATGGCTATAAACTCTCGTTATTCAACCCTTCAAAGTACATTAAGCAAGATTGCTTAGACCATTATGGTACTGAACTCCTCAAGCAACGCGAGTTCAACCTTATCGGTATGATGAAGGTGAACTTTCTCAAACGGCTTGAAAGCAGCGTTTACTCGTTTACAAAGACACTTGAAAGCACTCTTACCAAGATTAAGACACTTGAGACCAAGATTCACAACTTTCTAAACGCTGCCATAATCGATGCGAACAAAGCGAACAAAGCGAATTTTGATCCGCTTGACGGAGCTGAGAAAGACTACGAAGAAGATGAGGACCTACAGACCAGTATACAGGCAGGAAAAAAGCAAACGTATCACTTTGAACACCTCGATCTTGACACTTGGCTAAAAGACCTCGGAGAGGATAAGGATCGATTGGAAAAGATTTACAGGATTGCACATAATATCACCCCCGAACGCGATGCGAAACTCGCGCAGCTCCAGCAACTTATTGATGCCAAAGTGAAAACCCCCACAAAAGACCGATGCGGAAAGGATAACCGAAAAGTCCTCGTCTTTACCGCCTTTGCGGATACTGCCAAGTACCTTTACAATAACCTTTATACTTGGGCTACTGATACGCATGGGATTCACGCAGCTGTCGTCACAGGTAGCGAAAACAAAACCTTTTTCGAGGGACGTGATTTTAACGAAATTCTGACAAACTTCTCACCCATCTCTAAGGATAGGAAAGCAGTGGAAGGACGCGACAACGAGACCGAAATTGACTTACTCATTGCGACTGACTGTATCTCTGAGGGGCAAAACCTACAGGATTGTGATTATCTTATCAATTACGATATTCACTGGAATCCTGTCCGCATTATTCAACGGTTCGGACGAATTGACAGGCTCCGGAGTCGAAACGAAAAAATCCAGCTTGTTAACTTCTGGCCCACGCCTGAACTCGATGAATACATCAACCTCAAGACGCGTGTCGAGGCGCGGATGGCACTCGTGGATCTCACGGCTACAGGTGATGACGACGTGCTATCTCTAAAAGAGAGAGATGGTGTAAAACAGGTTTGGACGCACCGCGACAGACAACTACGCCGGATGAAAACCGAGAATCTCGATTTTGAAGATATTGAGGAGCAAGTGAATATCAACCAATTCACGCTTGACGATTTCCGCTCACAACTCCTGGACTATCTCCGCGGTAGGGAAGATGAACTCGAAAAAGCACCGCTCGGCTTATACGCTGTTACTGGGCCTCAGACAAACGATGGTGAACCTATAGATATAGAACCGGGGGTCATCTTCTGTTTGAAGCAGACCAGTGAAACCAAGGAAAACGAGAAACTTAACCCGATATACCCTTACTATCTTGTCTACGTTAGTGATGAGGGTAAAGTTTCTATCGGATTAACGAATCCGAAACGGGTTTTAGAAGGCTTCAGCACGCTCTGTGTTGGAAAGACAAGTCCCGATCAAAACCTGTGTCAATGGTTTAACGAGACAACAGCCTCTGGCAACGATATGACAGACTATGAGTTACTAATTGATGAGGCTCTAGATTCAATCCGCTATCACTACGATGAAAAACTGAATACGGAAATCCTATCGAATTCCAAGTTTATGATTCCAACTGCTGATGAACAAATCGGAGAAACCACCGAGTTTGAGTTAATCACATGGCTTGTCATTAGAAAAAATGGGGACTAATATGAATACAACCAACAGCCTTGAACACAACGTTATTGAGGCACTGCAGAATTTTGAGCACCCTCCGTTGCGTGACGCTGCTATAAAGTTTCTGAATACCCTTGGGTATCACAGCAAACGTATCTCAACACAGGCACGCGATCGAAGACTACGCGACACACTTAAAGCAGAGGTTGAAGCATCTGGTACCCGCTCCGACAAACGTGACATCAATGATTGGCAGGATTTCCACATCCTCTTCCAAATCACAGATGATGAGGTAGATCTCCAAGACACATGGTTCCAGGGGAGCGCAATAGATTTAGACTTGATGGATTCCTATGTCTTTGCTGCCTTGGCACTCACCGGCGATACCTACTCGCGAACCCAACTTGCTAACATCACCCGCTTTATCAACAAAAAAATCGAACAACCTATCATGGTAATATTCCGCTATAGTCATTTTCTTTCTCTTGCAATTATCAACCGTCGAGAACATAAGCAAGCAAAAGGAAAAAAAGTACTGGAAAAGGTCACGCTTATCAAGGACATCAACCTAAATAAACCACATGCCGCGCACCGGAACATTCTAGCGGAACTCAGTCTTGAGAGACTTATTGAAATTGAAGGCGTTCATAACTTCGATACCCTCCACAAGGCGTGGGCAGGTATCCTCGACACAGAACCTCTCTCCCGTGAATTCTATGGTAAGTTATACAAGTGGTATCAATGGGCAGTTGACGAATGTCAATTCTCGGACAACGATAAGGAATTACAGATAATCCGACTCATCACGCGTTTGCTCTTTGTCTGGTTTCTGGTAGAAAAACATCTCGTTCCAGTCGATCTTTTTGAGAATGACAGCGCGAAAGAATACCTAAACCGTTTTGACCTGGAGACCTCAGATTATTACCAAGCTGTCTTGCAAAATCTCTTTTTTGCAACTCTAAACACGCCGATAAATGAACGTCGCTTTGTCACTGATGCAGGCACTTACCACTATGCCGATCTTCTGAAAAGTCGCAACACGTTTTTAAAACACCTCAAAAGCGTTCCGTTCGTCAACGGCGGGCTGTTTGATTACCATACCACTCAAGAGTGCTTCACGGATGACCCAAATGAGAGACAAGCGTTACACGTCCCAGCGAAGCTCTTCTTTGAGGCGGAAAAGGGTATATTTCCGATTTTTAGTCATTACAAGTTTACTGTCGAAGAAAACACGCCGGTTGAACAGGAGGTCGCGCTTGATCCTGAGTTGCTCGGACAGGTCTTTGAAAACCTGCTCGGTGTGTATAACCCCGAAACACAGACCACCGCACGCAGGGCTACCGGCTCTTATTATACCCCGCGCAAGATTGTTGAGTACATGGTAGACGAAGCACTCGTTGCCTATTTTCTACAAAAGGTGAAACCTTATGATGGGGACAGGGAGTACTTGGAAGATAGGCTCCGCCTTGAGCTTGAAGAACTTCTTGCTTACGAATCCGGAAGCACGCCTGGGGACCATCTTATTGATGAAGATGAACTCGAAAAGATGATCGACGCGATATACGAACTCAAAGTCATTGATCCGGCAGTCGGCTCCGGTGCGTTTCCGATGGATATTCTCAATAAATTGGTGCTGATCCTCCAAAAACTCGATCCACAAAATGAACGCTGGAAGCAGAGGCAGCTTAAACAAGTTTCACAGATTCTTGATCCAGAAAGCAAAAGAAGTGCCATCCATGCAATTGAGGAAGTTTTCTCCGAAGCGAACTATCACAACAACTATGGCAGGAAACTCTACCTTATCCAGAACTGCATTTACGGCGTGGACATTCAACCCTTTGCTATCACGATTGCTAAACTCCGATTTTTCATTTCGCTTGTCATTGAGCAAAAGTCTAACAAATCATCCGACGACAACTACGGCATCCATCCGTTACCGAACCTTGAGACGAAACTTGTCGCTGCCAACACCCTCATCGGATTGAAAAAGTTACACGAAACTGAAACACTGTCATTGCTTGAGGATAACATGGTTCAGCCATTACTACTCCAAATACAAGAGCTCCGGGTCAATTATTTTGACGTGAACACTCTAAAAGGCAAACAAGAGCATATCGAAAAAGAAGAAGGGCTCCGTAACCTATTGGATAGAACATTGGACATCCAATATGAAGCGTGGTGTGTCCAAGAACAGAATAGAATCAGAGAGCAGGTTGCTCAATTACCAACAGGAGCAGCACGGCAACAACATCATGAGGAATTGCAGCGCAAATATAAGATTCGAGAGGCGAAAGTCAACGAAGGCGTGGCTGAGGCGAAACGAATCGCACAGTGGGATGCGTACGACCCAAATGCTGTCGCGAGATTCTTTGAAGCTAAGTACATGTTCGGTGTAAAAGATGGGTTTGATATTGTGATTGGGAATCCGCCTTATGGGGCTAAAATTTCTGGAGCTGACCTGAAGCTGATTAAAACTAACATCCAAGATACCCGAAATTCCAACAGTGCTGCCCTGTTTATTGATATTTGCAAAAATCATGTGATGAAATCTGATGGCACCCTCGCTTTTATCGTTCCTAAGTCCTTATTGTATTCTGAAAAATGGCAGAACTTGGCTTACATTTTGTCAGAAAAAGCAAAAGTGCTTGTTGATGTTGAACAGGCTTTTAAGAATGTCTTATTGGAGCAGGTCGTTTTTGTCTATGGTACTTGGTGTGAGACAGAGCATTATACAGCTCGAAAGTTTGTTAGGGGTAAGTTTACCCAAACCACTCAGATTTCCAAAACTTATCCGAAAATATTTGAGGCATGGATATGTGATGTGTCGAGTGATGAGATTCAGTTAGGTTTGAAACTCAATTGCACGGGAATACCCCTCAGCGATATTTCCGTGAGTAAGCGGGGTTTGTCTATTCAGAAATTCCTGCAGGCTACTGGGGATGTCAAAGTTATTGGCGGTAGAAATATTAGTCGCTACGGGATTGATGGTCTGAAAGGTTTTGTCACTAGCGACACTCTTGCTTCAGCTGATAATAAAATTCAATCACTACTTCAGCCGAAAATAATATCTCAAAACATTGTAACCGCAAAAAAAATAAATGCTACTGTTGATAAAAAAGGTGAAATATTAGGTGTTGATACTGTCGAAAATACATTTCTCACGAATCAAAATTTTAGTCTAAACTTCATTGCTTCCCTATTCAACTCCACCCTTATTAACTGGTATGCCCACCGGTTTATTTTTTGCGCTGCACAGCTAACAATGCACTTTGATAACTACTATGTTGGCAAAATACCTATTCCGCGTGTAACAACTGAGGATCAACAACCTGTCATTGAACTTGTTGAGCGGATTTCGTCAGCGAAACAGGAAAATCCGCAGGCAGATAGCACAGAGGCAGAGCGGCAAATTGACAAATTTGTTTATGCGCTTTATGGATTAACTGATACAGAAGTCGCCCTTGTGGAAAAGGTAATGGGGGGCAAAGGTTAGGCACCTGCTTTAGGTAAATTGAGCAAACTATCAGATGCAGGGACACCGTGTGCATCGAACTGACGTATGCTGTATTTTGCCGTTATTGAGCGGTCTTGTACTATTCATCACTTTTTGTGTAGACAGTGCCTAAAATGTCAACATATTTTCCGATTTTACTATAAGTGTCTGTGTTGAGAGCGCGTTGATGTCTCGGTCGGTCGCCGAGAACGCCATTTTTTCAACGGCTTCCCGGACGGTCGCGTAATTCACGTCCAAGTAGCGTTGTGTCGTGGCGACGGATTTATGCCCTAACATCTCTTGGACGGCGAAAACATCTGTGGTCTGGTCATACAACCGTTGCGCGAACGATTTTCGCATGGTGTGTGTGGCGAGTTTTCCGTTGAGCCCCGCCGCCTCAAACGCCTTTTTGAGTGCCTCGTGTGCGGTTCTGCGGTCAATTGCGCCTGTGGTTTGCCGTGAAGGGAATAAAAAACGATTGCGCTCGACATTCCCAAAGCCGTCTATGTGCCAAGCGATGAGTGCTGTGATAGCGTCTCTGCCGTCGGCGTTGATAGGGACGGCTCGGCTCACCTCTCCGCCCTTTACAATCGCACGGTCAAACAACAAATCGGTCACCGGTGTGTCG
>JAKZUG010000477.1:0-2577 GCA_047516705.1 Candidatus Poribacteria bacterium
CGTAGAGTGCCATCGCTGCGTCATAATGTTTTCCAAAGTGTTCACAGTTAGGTTTGTTACGGAGCCAATCAAACTGCGCGCGGCGTTCTGCTGTTGTTCCAAGGACCTCCTCCACCAATGCGATGATGCCTACCTCTAAGCGCATGAAAATACCCGGACGCTTTCTGTCTCAGATGAACAGACCTTTGTTCGGAAGAACTTGTGTCGATTTTATACGGGGTCAATGTCCAAATTTTTCAGTGTATCCCCGTCTGTTGTATTAATTAAGCCTGCAAGGTAGTCTCGGTCGCGTTGGAGTGCCTCTAATTTGTTATCACCGTGAACGAATTCGACTTCAAGGTATCCGTTATAGCCAGCCTTACTGAGAGTTTCAACGATTCGGGTGTAATCCACTACACCCTCGGCGATGGGACATGCTTTGCCAGTTTCATCAAAGTTTTGCGCATGGACGTTTGCGATATGTGGTGCGAGTTTTTCAGCAGCGGCGTGCGGTTCATCGGCATCCGACCGTGCGAGCGGTTGATAGTAGGTTTTCAGCGCAGGCAGCTGGACCTCTTCGATTGTCTCTAAGATGCTTGCGGCACTGTCGGTGAGATGGTTGTTGTGCATTTCCAATCCGAGCCGGATATTGCGGAAATTTGCCCACTGCGCAACGCTCACCAATCGAAAGAGAATCAGACGTTTATCGGTAGCGGTGATTGATCTTGAGGCTCCACCACCCGACCAGATTCTTACAAGGTCGGTGCCTAAGTCGTGTGCTATTTTAAAGGCTTCTTCAAAATGCTTTTGGTGGAGGTGCATTAAAGGGTCAACATACGAACCGAAGGCTGAGATAGTTAATCCTTTCCTTTGTGCCATGTCCTTGACGTTTTTGGCGTAGTTTTCGTCGTAATCCGCAGGTAAATGCGGCGGTTTCCCCCAAAGTTCAATGCCATCAAAGCCGTAATCCGCTGCGATGTCAATAACTTCTTCCAACGGTTTTTCCTGAAAAGCGATGGTGCATAAACCTAATTTCATAATTTTTCACCTACTGTCTATTATATGTATAAATAGAATACCACAGGTTTTAACAGATTGCAAGAAAAGTTTGCTTAGTTTCAGAGTCATTCAGTTCTCCTTTAGGAGGAATCTTTGAATGTTCTAAAACCTTCTGTAGGAGCGATCTCCGAATCGCGACTGCTCCGATAGAAAAGACGAAAACCGAAAACTGAATGGCTCTGCCTCTTGTTTTTGATACACTTGACATAGTTTAGCAGTCCTGCTATACTTGTCAAGAGTTTTTGTGAACCAACGGGGATATCGAAAAGAAAATAATGTACCGAAGCGTTAAATCTCTCACCGCAATTTGCTTACTGTTTGTTTTCACACTGTTTTCGGGGTGTACGAAGAGACAGGAGAAGCAGAACGAGTTAAGCATCTTCGCTGCAATCAGTTTGACGGATGCACTCACTGAAATCGGGGCAGCGTTTACAACCAAAAGTCAGGTTAAAGTTTACTATAACTTCGCCGCCTCTACGACGTTACAACGCCAGTTGGAAAAAGGCGCGTCAGCGGATATTTTCATCTCAGCGAGTCCTCGCCAAGTTATTGAACTGGAAGCTGAAGGGTTGCTTGAAACCGACAGTCGCCACGATCTGTTGACCAATCGGTTAGTGCTTGTCTCTCATGAAATAGCGGGACTTTCTGTGGAAACGCCTGATGATCTGACCACACCTGATATCTCGAGAATTGCCATCGGACATCCAGAGATAGTGCCTGCTGGTGTTTATGCCAAAGAGACTTTAACACACTTCGGATTATGGGAGACGCTCCATCCGAAATTCGTCTTCGGGACGGATGTACGCGCAACGCTTGCGTATGTAACCGTGGGGAATGTGGACGTGGCGATTGTCTATAAAACCGATACGACGCTAACCCCGGATATAAAAGTGCTTTATCAGTTTCCGCTTGAAGCGTATACACCGATTGTCTATCCGGCTGTCGTCATGAAGGATAGCCCACGAAAGCAAGTGGCGCGAAGATTTATTGCGTATCTACAATCTGCTGACAGCACCGAAATTTTTGAAAAGCACAGTTTTACCGTTTTGGCATCGAAATGAGGATAACCCCCGCAGAAATTACCGCTCTTACCTTATCTATTAAAACCGCGTTACTGAGTCTCGCCGTGATGTTTCCTCCGGGTCTTCTTATCGGATGGTTGCTGGCAAAACGAGCATTCCCGGGAAAGGCTTTCCTAAATACGCTTGTCATGTTGCCGTTGGTCCTTCCTCCGGTGGTGAGCGGTTATCTGCTACTTGTATTATTCAGTAAACACGGCTTGATCGGCGGTTTCCTGTTTAACGCTTTCGGGATAGAGCTCGTCTTTTCGGAGTTTGCTGTTGTGGCTGCGCTCTCGGTTATCTCGTTTCCACTGCTGGTGCGTGGCATCATGACAGGGATGGTGTCTGTACCACGAGAACTTGAAAATGCGGCGCGTACACTTGGTGCCTCGCCTATAAAAGTGTTTTGGACGATAACATTCCCGCTTGCGTATCGCGGGATTATCGGCGGAACTATCCTCGGTTTTTCCAAAAGCCT
>JAKZUG010000478.1:0-5774 GCA_047516705.1 Candidatus Poribacteria bacterium
CTCAGTTAATCTCTTGTGGCTGATCAGCATATTTTCACTACCAGAGCAACACTCTTAACTGAAAACCGACAACTGACAACTGAAAGCGAACGTAGTGAGCGTACTGGCGACTATTCACGTCTTCTGCGGTTTCTTACGAGCGGCTGGAAATAGGACATTGTTCAGGATTAACCTATATCCAGGTGAGTGTTTATGTAAATCGAGGTTCGTTGGGATTGTCCCTTCACCAACAAGGTGGCGATAATCCTCTGGATCATGTCCACCGAGAAACGTAAAGGTGCCTTTCCCTAATTTACCGTGAATGTATTTCGCGTAGTTCGTGCCTTCTACCTGTCCCAGAATCGTGATGGAACCCCGAATCTTGTCCATGTTAAACGAGGTTGTCTGACCGAGATAACCTGGCACAACGCTAACATGGTTTTGCGTGAGCATTGTTGGAATCGGATCGTGCTTTGCAGCGAATTCAAAAAGCTTGAAATCTTCGACCCCACTCTGTGCATCCCTGTCAGGGTTCGGATTGTCTATGTCCGAAAATTCGTATCGGTACGGATTCGTGTAGAGGCTGAAATTCTCAAATGCCAAGGTGCGCTGAAAATCAAGCTGCGCTTCAGCGTTTGCCGCAATCGGTGTCCGGTCAAGTTCAGGTGCTACGATGTCAATTGCACCGCCACGTGTTGCCAGCGCAATGTCCAGTGTTTCCGGCGCAGAACACATCGCGAAGATGAACCCGCCGTTAGCGATATAGTCAGCGATCATCTGTGCTGTCTGTCCTTTGTGCTGTGCGACCCTTTGAAACCCGGATTCCGCAGCGGCTTGCTCGAACATCAGCATCCGCTGTTGATACCAGACTTGCGTCGAAAACGAGGCGTGAAACTTACCGTGTTGACCGGTGAAATCCTCGTGGTGCAAGTGGAGCCAGTCGTAGTCTTTTGTCTGTAGCACACCGCTTTGGACCTCTTTATCCCAGATTTCGTCGTAGGGAATCTCGGCGTAATCCAGCGCAATTTTAACCGCGTCGTCCCACGGATCTCGATACGGAGATGCCTCTGATGGCGCATATACGGCGATCTTCGGTGCTTTTTCCAATAGAATCTCGTCCATATTGCTACCTTCAAGAACAAATTGCTTGATGCCGGTATAGTCGGCATCGCTCATCGGTTCAAAACGCACACCCATTAGCACAGCACGGACTCGCACATCTTGTGAATCTGGAAGAACGAACGCGCCACCGCGGTAGTTCAGCCACCAATAGCATCGGTACTCACGTGGAGTTTCTAATGCCCAGTACGTCAAGCCGTATGCCTTTAGATGGTTGGTTTGCTTCCCCTGCTCCATCGGTATCAAAAGCCATTGCGCACTGGCAGTGTTGACTGCAATAAAGGATATTATCAATATGGAAAATCGGACAATGCGAGTTAAGTGGATGTAAGACTTTCTGACAACTCCCACACCTAAAGGCATGAGGTTCTTTGATTCTTGCTTCATTATCCGATGCCTCCCTTGTGGAGGTCTTACTCAGACTCCACAAGCGTTTAGACTCTCCGTTTGCCCAACGGCGAGGTGCTTTAGATTTATAGCCGCATTTATATCACGATCCTGTCTGTAGCCACAGGAATCGCAAATGTATTCTCTATCCGATAGCGTTAAATCTTCTTTTTTCTTACCGCAAGCACTGCACGTTTTACTTGATGCGAAGAATCGCGATGCCTGCACAATAGGGATGCCTAATGTCTCCGCTTTGGACTTAAGCAGTGCCAAGAAACTCCCTAATGCTGAATCCGACAATGCCTTCGCAATGTTACGGTTCTTTAGCAGATTCGTCACTTTCAGGGTTTCTATACCGATAGCACTGCCACGGTTAACAATCTCGGTTGTCGCCTTCTGCTGCGCATCTTCGCGGATACAAGCGATCCAATAATGTAATCGCTCCACGTGCCGTTTCTGCTTAAAGTAGTTACTTGAAAGAAACTCCTTGCGTGAGAGTTTCCGTTGTTCGCGCTTGAGTTTCCGTTCATACCTTCGCAGCGGGCACGGGTTCGCATACGCTGTGCCATCATCAAGGGTTGCCAATGTGTTGATGCCGACATCTACGCTAATCACAGGGAGCCCACGCGTATCTCGTGGAACATTCGGTGTGCCTGTGTCTACCGTTATTGAGACAAACCAACGATGGGCGTGCCTTGATATAGTCACCTTTATGATCTCACCCGCAAACCGCAACTCTTCAAACATCCGAACCCACCCAAGACTACGTTTCTTGTATTTCGGAAAACTGTTTTGCCCCTTACGCCAGCGAGATATAGCATCACCAAGGTGTTTTATACCAAACACTGCTGCACGTTGATCCATGTCACCTGTCCATTCAATGCCATGTTTGGCAACGTTAAACCGTTTGTTCAGTTCCTTCCAATGTTGAGGCGTATCTTTAAAATCAGACAGCGCATAATTATACGCAAAACGCGCATAACCGCATTGTTGTGCAAACCATGAACGTTGGTCCTGGGTCGTATCTAACGCAATTTTATGTGATCTTAATGCCATTGGGGTATCCTGCATCTTGATTTTACCGATTCTTACAGTCAATCGGTGAAGAGACAGCACTTGCATGCGGGTGAGAAGTTCTCGCCACATGGTAATAGTATGATACCAGAAAATATACTTAACCCCAAATCTTTTTTGACTCCCGCACAAAACACGCGGGTTGGACCCAAACCTAAAGGAGTGGGATTGTTAGAGAAGTCCCTTCATCGCTTTTCACGCTCGATATCAGTTTGGACATTGCTCCCTAAAATAGTAGGTTCACTGCCAAACACGATCTCACCGTTGTGCATCAGCGGTGCTTCGGTACTTCCTGGGTTTTCCGTGTTAATTCTCCAGAGTTGACCGTTGTTTTCATACAAGACCCAACGTCCGTCAGGCGGGATCCAAACCGGATGCGTGCCGCCTTTTTGCGTTAACTGTTGTTCCGTCGGCACCCCGTCGCCTGAGTAGGTGATGAGCCAAACCTGTTGATGATTGCCTTCTGTTCGTGTAAACGCTAACTGATTTGGATCGGCAGGCGACCAAGCCGGTTGCGCATCATCTGCTGGAGACACTACAATCGGTTCTATACTCGTTCTCACCTGGTCAAATGCGTAGATATTTCGTCTCTGATTTTCAGCATTTGAAGCGATGTCATCCGGGTTTTCGATTGTTCCGGCTGTGACATACGCAAGCATGCTGCCATCGCTATTCCAAGCAGGTGTAAAACTTTTCAACGCCGTTGATGGAACAACATATTCAGAGCCACTCGAAATGTGTCGCATAACAACGCGACTGCGACTCCGATTGCCTGCCTCCGGACGTGTATAAGCGACATATTGCGCGTCCGGTGAGATTGCCACATCGTTTGCCATCTCGCGACTATCAAGCAACAAACTCCCATCTGGTGTATCAGGGCCTCGGATGATAACGTTCCCTTCCGTGTCTTGGTAGGTAAGTGTGCCATTGTTTGCAACTGTTGGATTGTGCCCAGTACCTAATGGGACACTCATACCGTCGGGCGAAATGCCCCAGATGATATCGTCATAACCGAAGTAGATAACCCCGGGTAATTGTTCGGCTTCTGACAGATCGTTCTGTTCCGTAGCAAGGGGGTCTCCAAGTCCAGGTACTTCTGCTTTACTTTTTTCTATTTTCGCCGCGACTCCCGTCTTAGGCGTGAATTCTTCCATGTCTCCGGGTTCCCAGCCTACGCCGTTCGCTTTCCAGAGAAAACCGATACCTTTTGTCCAATATTTCCACTCTTCATTCACACGTCCGTTGCGCGTGATGCTAAAGACATCTTCGGGTTCACCCAAACGTCTTTTGATTTCCCAGCGCCCACCATCCTCAGTCTCCGCCATAGTTCCGTCTTTATCAATGTAACTTGCGAGGATTTCAATATTGATATGAGATGTTGTCTGCCCCGGAAAAACGCTGACTGCCGTAGGCTCACCGCGCACAGGGCGACGCGTGCCGTATATCCCAACACCATCGGTTATACCTGTTTTTCCGTCGTTATTTGTATCCATTACTGCCATGACATAGTAGGTACCCGGCAGTATGTTGACTTGATAGTTACCTTCTCCAACAACCGAGATCGGCATCGCAATGGGCGCACTGAAGTCAGGGGTATACGCCAGCGTTAAAATACCTTTTTGAATAGGATAGCCATCCCATGTAATTCTTCCTGATATACTGCCCTGTTCAATATGTGCTTCGATGCCCGGAAGTGTCGCGTGGAGGTGTCCGTTTGCATCGTAGCGCGCGCTTATGAGGAGTTCAATGTTCCGATTTTCGCCAGCACTCAGTGTGATCGATGCCGGCGGCTGCGTTGTGATGTCCAGAGTTCCATATCCGCCTAAACCGTCCCCTTCACTATATCTACCGTCTTTATTGGCATCTAAGTTAACGATAATGTAATATTCACCGGGCGGAAGTGCGATATGAAATGTACCGTCGGTAGCGGTTTCTCCGCTCGCGATAGGGGTGACTAAGGTAGATTCAGCGTATACCTCTATGCGCGCAGATGTCCCTTCAGGGAGCGATACTTTACCTGTCAGTATGCTTGAGTTTTCTTGTGATGTCTTTTTGTGCTGTTGATAGGTAGCACTAATTGTTATGCCAATATCTGTGATAAGTTTATTTGGTGAAATCAGTACGGGTTCTGGGAACTCCCCACGTTTTCGCATGTTTTCGACACCATAAAACCCGAAATCATCTCCCGCGTCCAGTTTATTTGTCCCGTTGTTATCGACAATCGCCATTAGATAGTATTTACCCGGTGGCAAATTGAGTAGCCATGCGCCCGAGTCCAACACAGGGGTAATCCCGGCACGATATTTCCAAGATAAATCTGTATAAGCGAGAATTAAGGCTTTACGTCCTTCAAGCGCAAAGGACTTCGGGTTTTCCTTGTCAAGCGAAAGGCTAAGGGTACCGCTACAGCCAGAGGTCGCTGTACGCAAATCGGATTGGAACTGTTGGAACTCGGTCGGTTGATATCCGGATGCTGGAACGATGTGAAACTTTCCATCCGTACGCGTCGCTCGTCCTGTTATTGGAATCTCTATCTCCCGAACCGTTTCTCTCTGATCTACTTTGACGATTTGATACTTTTGATCCTTGTTGTCCCATTCAGTGATCCCGAGGATACCCAAGCCGTCACCTTCATCAAAATTCCCAGACTTGTTGACATCCACGTAGGCAACGAGATAGTATTGACCGGATTCAACGTTAAGTGTAAACTGCCCATCACCCAGCTTCGGGATTCCACTGATGTACAATTCTCGTAGTTTCTCATCTCTGTAGACAGACACGTTCGCATGTGACAGATCATGCCCGTCCCAAATGATCCGTCCTGTTATTGTAGCTGTCATCCGTCTTGTGTTAGCATTTTCTTGGGCGGAAAGGTGTTGGCAGAACATTCCACTTACAGCTCCAATACCGATGACGAGTAATAGCAGCGTCAACCGTTTCATGTTTTATTCCTTTGTCCCTGTTTCTTTTATGTATGGTATTAAATTACGTGCTATTAATGGTAACACATACAGGGATAATTTGCAAGCGGAGAGTTACTTCGCGGCAGAGCCATTTTGTTCTCCGATAAACGTGAACGCTAAATCTCAACATGGTTTCCCTGTAGGAGCGAACTCCGATTCGCGACTTTCTTTCCTAACAAAATAGATAAAAACTGAAAACTATGGTAGATTTTAGAATTAATTAGACATTGTGATCGGCGAGGTTAGGAAACC
>JAKZUG010000479.1:0-7432 GCA_047516705.1 Candidatus Poribacteria bacterium
TGTTAGCCGCTGCCAAACCCGATGCTGTCGTTATTAGTTCACCGCACGGGCTCCACTTCCAACATATCATGGACGCGCTTGATGCAGGCTGCCATGTGCATACCGAAAAACCGATGGTCTGCACGGTGGATCATGCCAAACAGGTCATAGCGAAGGTGGAAGAGACCGGTTTACACCTGATGATTGGTTACCAACGGCATCTGAGCCCTACTTATCAATACTGCCGCAAGGTTGTCCAGAGTGGTGAACTGGGACGCGTTAACTTCGTCTCCGCGCAGCAGTCACAGAATTGGTATCGAAATCAACAGGGAAAATGGCGGCAAGACCCGTTCCTCGGCGGTGGTGGTCAGTTGAACGATTCTGGGAGCCACCTTATTGACATTCTCCTCTGGGTGTTGGAAGCGAGTCCCGAAACCGTCTTTGCGATGATAGACAACTTGGACATTGAGGTGGATGTGCTCACGGCGATGTCGATCAAGTTTGATACCGGTGCCTTGTGTAATATCAGCATTGTGGGACATGCTTATGGCGGTGTGCGAGAAGCGTTTTCTATCTGGCTGGAGGGAGGCGCGCTGTATCTTCGTGAAGGTAAACTCTATCGCCAAGAACAGGATGGGAAGTCGGAACTTGTTGATGATTCTGATATGCCAGCGTCAGGCAACAAAGATGTCGCTTTTATTGAGCTTATCCGTGGCGAGCGGACAGAGAACCCGATCGGTGTTGAAAACGGGTTGCGTGTCATCCAATTAACTGAAGCCGCGTGGCAATCCGCCGAACTCGGTAGACCGGTCAAGGTGGATCTGAGTTGAATGCTTACGTCAATAGGATTTTCGCTCCGGTTTGCTGTTAAGATCACGCGATCCTAAACGGTTTGAAGTGCTGTGAGCAGTTGACAACGGAAACTGCGGATATTATAGTAAAGCCCGAAAATATGTTGACATTTCAATGGATAACAATCCTGCACATACTCCCTCGCTGGCGAGGTTTTGCGGCGTACGCGCCCAAATGCGATCTGCATTCCTAACCTCGCCAATGTATAGTTAATTGTGGGTTTTACTATAAAAGTGAAATTTTATTTGTTGAGGGCTTCTCTTTTCCACGCTTGGTGAAAGATTAAAAATGCTTGATGTCCAAAACCTCTGCAAATCCTTTGACAAGAAGCCGTTTCTTACGGAACTCACGTTTCAGGTGGCAGCCGGCAAATGTCTCATTTTACTTGGAAAAAACGGGGCAGGTAAAACACTCCTGCTCAACATGTTGGCGACTTTAGTTGAACCGACATCAGGCACTGTCTCTATTGCGGGCATTGACGCGTTTGCGAACCTGAAACAGGTGCGTCCGTCTATTGGGTATATCCCCGTCGCATTTGAGGGTTACCCTGAGTTGTCCGTTATTGATTACCTCAACTTTTTTGCTGCTGCATATAAATTAGACAAACGCGAACGAGCGAACGCGATCAATGCAGTGCTTGAATTAATGGACATCCAGCACCTGCGCGAGGTCAAAATTGGTATACTGTCAATAGGAGAACGGCAACGCCTCTTGTTCGCCAAAACTTTTCTGCACGAACCGCAACTATGGCTGCTTGATGAACCGCTCACACCGCTTGACCCGAGCGGTCAGGATGAGATGATAGAGTTACTTGCGGAACTTCGAGCAATGGGAAAAACCGTCGTCATTGCTACCAATCGCCTTGAAGATGCCCATCGATTAGGCAATACTGATTCGCAAGACGGGATATTCGTCGGAATTCTAAACGGTGGGCGGCTTGCTGTGTTCAAAACAATTCGCGAGTTGCACCAAGAGTGTGCCGAAGCCGCAGATACCTTCTCATCACAGTGGTTTTATAAATTCTATTTGGAGGTTACAAAACCGTAATGTCAGATATAGGAAAATTCTTTCAAGAAAACGGATACTATTTCGCCAAAGGGGTCTATTCACCGGAAGAGATCAAGGCGATGGAAGGCGACTTCGATCGCGTAGTGGATCAGCTTCTCAAAAGCGATGAGAATGTCAACGCGCGTTGGGGCGGTCGATTGATGGATGCCCTTGATGGCGGTGAATCTGTTATCATCCATACCCACAATATCCAAAGTTTTTCCGCTGTATGGATGCAAGCATTCATGCAAGAGAAGTTCCTTGATACCATCGAGGCAATTATCGGACCGGATATTATGCTTCACCACTCCAAACTTTTCTGTAAGCCGCCTGAGAAAGGTTCGCCTTTCCCGATGCACCAAGATTGGCAATACTTCCCTTCTGTTAAAGACAGCATGATGGCTGCGATCATCTACGTTTCGGAGGCTACAGATGAAATGGGGTGTATCCGCGTCTATCCAGGCTCCCATAAGCAGCTCGGACGCACCGATGGTATGATGGGAAGTGGTGCTAATGTTGAAATTACGGAACAATACCCTATCGAAAACGCAACCGTTTTAGAGGCAGAACCAGGAGATGTGCTTTTCTTTAGTTACTTCACGCTGCACGGCTCGATGCCGAATCGATCCAATAAGACCCGAAAAAGTGTACTCGTTCAAATGCATGCCGGTGACGATGAGATCGAATCCGAAAACCGACACACCAACGTCCAATTAGTACTGCGTGGCTGGAACCATCTCGCAACCCGCTCTTCTGTTGGAAGTATTAAATAATTTGAATAGCAAATTTTGCTAAAAAGGAGAATTAATTACATGATTAGAGTCGCAAAGATTAGCATGGCGCACGTCCACGCCGGTGGTTACGCCCGAAAACTTCACGAAAACCCTGAAACTGAACTCGTCGCTGTTTGGGACGAAGAGGAATACGGCGGCAGAAGTGCCGCGGAACAATACGAAGTTCCCTTCTACACAGACCTTGATGAAATCCTCAGCCGCGACGATGTAGACGCTGTCGCTGTTGACGCGATCACATCTGACCATCCGCGTGTGATAATCGCCGCCGCTGAAGCCGGAAAACACATCTTCACTGAGAAAGCACTCGCGATTACCGTTGCGGAATGCGATCCTATTATCGATGCCGTTGAGAAAGCCGGTGTAAAGTTCATGATTTCGCTGCCGTCTCGGTGCAATCCTGAAATCCTCTTTGCAAAAAAGGCGATTGACGATGGACTCCTCGGCGACATCACTTTCGGCAGGGGACGGATTGCGCATTCTGCTGCACTGGATAGCTGGTTCAGCGGCACGAGCACATGGTTCGCGGACCCAGTACGCGCAGGCGGCGGTGCCCTCTTTGACTTGGGGTGCCATCGTGTTGATGTTATCCGATGGTTGATGGGTGAGCCTAAGAGTGCTATCGCTAAGATTAACAACTTCACAGGCAACTTCCCAATTGATGACAACAGCGTTTCCGTCGTTGAATTCGCGAATAAAGCACTCGGCGTGATTGATGTTGCGTGGACACACCGTTCCGGTCCGAACATGCTTGAGATTTATGGCACAGAAGGTTCGTTTGCCGCGGGACACGGCGAGATGCATTTCCAAACCCGCAAACTCTCTGATGAAGAAAAGGCAGAATACATCGCCAACGCACCCGCTGCACCCCCTGAACCGATGCAACAGTGGATCAATGCGATCCTTCGCGATGAACCGATGACAATTACGATTCAAGATGGACGTAACCTCACAGAATTGATGCAGGCAGTCTATATATCGGCTGAACAGGGACAGTCAGTGGACTTCCCGCTCTAAAATTGCCTTCGGCTATTGGCAGTCAGCAATCAGAAACCGTTCTTGGTAAAGTACCTGACAACTGACAACTGACAACCATCTGAGGTATATCATGCAAGACTACCAACCTATTTCTCTTTCCGATTTGTGTAATGTCGGCACAGAGATTATCGGGGGGAACAGAACGCCGAGTGTCGGTTCGCAGACGTTCCACGGGCTCCCTTTCGACATTGCTGAAGGTGAAACCTGTTTCTTAGGTTTCGGCGAAAACATTAACACTGATCCAATCGAAGTTCCGATCAATGAAAGTCCGAAGCGGGTTATCTTTGTGCATCGGCTGCTTGAGTCACGTATTCATGAAGGTGAACCGATCGGTAGGCTCATTGCCAATTATGTTTTCCGCTACACCGATGGTGAAACAGTAAGCGCGCCAATCCGTGAACGCTTCGAGATTGGCAGTTTGCCCCAAGGATGGGGACAACAGACATTCCTCGCGATACCTGACCAGAAGGAAGGTTTATTGCCACGTCACGAGGGACCGTGGGGTTCGGCGGGCAACCGTCAGACCGAGGCAACCCAAACCACACCGCGCAGTTACTACTTGTGGGTATGGAGGAATCCGAGACCTGACGTTGAAGTAGCATCAATCGAAATTCAGCCACAAGATCGACAATTTATTGTTGCAGCAATCACACTCGGCTACCTTGACGAAGACCCGATGCCGCGCCGCCCGAATCGTGAGGTGAAAATCACGTTACCACAAGCCGAAGATGCTGACAAGCCTTTTGACATGGAGGTCAGTGTTGACCGTGGCACGGCGACCTATCCTTACCCGTTGCCGGAAAACACGCCGGATGCTTTTATTAACGACGATTTCAAAGGCTGGGGCGAATCCCAAAACAACAAGAGCAGTCCTGCGTATACCGAGGTATCTGCTACCCCCTCCGCCACCGTTGAAGTCAAGAACCATGGTGAAACGCTCGGCACTGTCAATTGGGGAGAGGTCCAAGAAAAGGGAATTGTTCAACCCAACGAACGGGTCAAGGTAGAAGTCATTGACTCTGGCAGAAATTGGGTGCATACCACTGTAATTGATGAGGATACGAACAGACCTGTCCCGTGTCGTGTCCATTTCCGTTCCCCGCACGGTGTGCCTTATGCGCCACACGGACACCATGCCCACGTTAACTCAAATATGGGCACATGGCACACAGATATCGGTGGCGATGTCCGGTTGGGACAGATTAGTTACGCCTACATTGATGGTACCTGTCAGGGATGGTTGCCTCGTGGTGACGTTATTGTAGATATCGCCCGCGGGTTTGAATATACGCCTTTACGGACTACTGTCAACATAAAACCGGGACAACGCGAGTTGACGCTGCGATTAAAACGATGGTGCAATATGAACGCCGAACGCTATTTCAGTGGCGATACGCACGTCCATTTCCTCTCTACGCAGGGCGCGCACACCGAAGCACAAGGTGAAGACCTCGGTGTCGTCAACCTCCTCCTCTCTCAGTGGGGACACCTCTTCACGAACACAGAGGAATTTATTGGGAGACCTACGACCTCTGCCGATGGACGAAGCATTGTCTATGCGACGCAGGAGAATCGCCAGCATGTCCTTGGGCATCTTACACTGCTCGGCTTGAAGGAGCAGGTCGCGCCGTGGTGTTCCGACGGACCCGGGGAAGCTGAACTCGGTGGAAACATGGAGGTCACGCTCTCGCATTGGGCAGATGCGTGTCACGCACAAGGTGGCACCGTCGTTTTACCGCACATTCCGAATCCGAATTGTGAACCTGCGACACTCATTGCAACTGGTCGTGTTGACGCTGTGGAATACCTCACCAATGCGATGTATGGACACCTTGAGTACTACCGTTACCTCAACTGCGGCTATAAATTGCCGCTCGTCGGTGGCACGGATAAGATGACGAGCGATGTCCCAGTAGGCGTATATCGCACCTACGTTCATATCCCCGACAATGAGGAATTCAATTATGATAACTGGTGCAAATACATGAGTGCTGGCAACACCTTCCTCAGCGGCGGTCCGATGATCCGACTCTCCGTCGACGGTCAACCGATCGGTAGCACTATTAACCTACCCGGTAACGGTGGTACTGTTGAGGTAGAAGCCTCCGCTGATTCTATCTTCCCGATCCATACCTTACAGATTGTACAAGCCGGACAAGTCGTCGCCTCCACGGAGGACAAGGATGGTGCACGCCAGTTACGCCTGAAAGCCAATGTGAAGGTTGACAAACATTCATGGATTGCCGCGCGGTGCGGCGGACCTAACTATGCGCAGGCGGTTCCACACCACGACGGATGGGGACGCGGGATCATTGCACATACCTCTCCGGTCTACATCGCAGTCGGCGGTGAGTGGTGGATGTTCGACCCAGAAACGGCTAACTATATGCTGACCTTGATTGAGGGTGGGTTGTCCTATATTCAGCAGACAGCGCGCCATCATGAGCACGGCACCGTGACGCACCACCACGGCGAGGACGATCATCAGGAATTCCTCTCTCGTCCGTTCCAAGAAGCACGAGAAGCAATACACCGCCGGATGCATCAATTGGGTATCCCGCATTAAAGTAGTAGGCACACGCCATGTGCCGTTAACCACGTGAAGGAGACAAGCATGCCAAAAGAATTAGTTGCAATCGCCCCTCGGCAACCCGTCTTAAGAGAGTATGAAGACGGACCTGTCCCTGAAGGCAGTGTCCGCGTCCAAGTCGAATTCGGCGCACCCAAGCGCGGCACCGAACTGACGGCGTACTACGGATACGGAGGCGTAAATTTCCCACTGAGACTTGGGAATATGTGTGTCGGAAAAATTGTTGAAATCGGGGGCGGCGTTGAAGGATTCGCGATTGGGGAACGCGTCGCTAGCCACGGGCACCTCAAGGAGACACACACGTGGGACGCAAATCGGCTTCTCAAAATGCATGATCAGATGACATGGAAGGAAGCGGTCTGCTATGATCCGTTACACTTCGCAATGTCCGCAATTCGTGATGGGAAAGTCCGTGTCGGTGAGCGAGTCGCTGTCTTTGGACTGGGTGCCATCGGGTTGATGACGGTGCAAATGGCGCGGATCGCAGGGGCTGATTTCGTCGCTGCTGTGGATCCGATTGAAAGACGGCGAAAAGTCTCTGAAAAAACTGGAGCGGAACTTGTCATTGACCCAACTGCCTGCAATGTCGGCGAAGTGCTCAAAGAAGTGACCGGCGGGCTTGGCGTTGATGTGGCTGTAGAAACCAGTGCAAACTACAAAGCACTTGATGATGCCCTTCGCAGCGTCACTTTTGAAGGAACAATCGTCTACGCTGGACACGCGAAAGAATGTACAGGTGGGCTTGACCTCGGTGCCGTCGCGCATGTCAACATTCCGAACATAATCTTTGCGCGTGCCAACAGCGATCCGAACCGCGATCATCCTCGCTGGAATTTTGGACGTATCATTGATACCTGCTGGAAGTGGTTGGCGGATGGCAAGTTTGACTGTGAAGATGTTGTTGATCCGGTGGTGCCGTTTGAAGATTCGGTTGAAGCCTACATAGAGATGGACAACCATCCGGAACGGAGCGTCAAATTGGGTGTGTCCTTTGGTTGAGGAATCTATGGTGGCTATGCAGAAACAACTTTCTTGCTGATCGGCTACTGATTTGCAATCAAAAAAATGCCGAATACCATCACAACAGCCGCGATAAATCGACGTTTTGTATAGGTTTCTTTCAAGGCGTATCGAC
>JAKZUG010000480.1:0-7726 GCA_047516705.1 Candidatus Poribacteria bacterium
TAAGACATAATTTAAATAAATTATAGATTAAAATTATGTCTTAATATAGGGTTTTTCAAAATTAATCAGCATTTTTTGCTTAGGTAGCAACTTAGTGGTTCACTCGCTAAGTATCTATCCTATATTTATCCGTGGTAGAACGGTATAAAACCCTATACTCCGTTGCGTTTCTGTTGGATTAACAGAAACACTATATCATATAATATTGCCGAGTGAACCACTAAGTGTGTTACTCTAACTGAAACCAATCAACCTATTATACCGAATTTACCGCCTGAATCAGGGCGATGATGTATCCGAATTGGAATGCCCACGCCTGTCGGAATCTGCCGGAAACACCGGGAGGTGGTGTATCATCGGGGTGCGATGGTGCGTGATCAGGCATCAGCATGTAGGGGTATTCCACATCTCGGAGTGTCTGCGCGACTCTATGCATATCCAGGTGTCCCTCATCGGGCCAAACCTCTTGGAAGTTGTGAAGACCGCCGCGAATGTTCCGAAAGTGAATGTTGAAAATCTTCTTGCGCTCACCGAAATATTGGATAATCTAATAGAATTCGGTGCTGGGATCTTCTAAACCCTCCGACACTGTGCCACAGCAGAAGTTAAAACCGTGATACGGGCTATCCATAATTTCAACGAAGCGTTTCAAACCGTCAAAGACGGGGTAATTCCAGCGTTCAACGCCTCTCAGAACCGGTGCGGGCGGATCGTTCGGGTGACATGCCATCTGAACCTTATTCTCTTCAGCCACGGGAATTACCCGCTCAATAAAATAAGCGATGCGGTTGAACGCTTCTTCACGACTCACCTCGCCCGCCTCTGAAAGCGTTTCGTTATCATACTTGGAAAAGTCGAAGGTGCTGTAACTTGAACCACCGCGACCGGGCGTACTCTGAGTTCGCTGATGGTTCAGAATACAGAAGTTATAATTCAAACCTCGTAATCCTGCAGCGGCGGTATTCTCAATCATTTTGCAAACCGCATCGATATCCCTGTCGCGCTGCGGATCATGGGCAAGCGTGATGCTCCTTGGAAGCCCGATATGAATCATCTCAAGGCTCACACCCGCTGCTTCCGCCTCTTCCTTATGCCGAATCAACGTTTCGGTTTCAGTGTCTTTAACGGAGGCATCCATGTGTGTTACCCCGTGGCGAACGAGGAATGCCAACTCTTTGGAAGATGTCCCGATACCTTGAACGCCGACGTGCATCTCCGCTTTTTTGCCGGGTTGTTTTTCAGTTTTATTCATCGTTTCGCGCTCCTTCAACAATTACAGGTCATATATTGACTTTTGACTCAGAAAGGATTTGTGCATTGTAGCATGCGCTAAAAATCGTGTCAATTCAAAAACGTCAACAGAAAATTTTCTGGACAGGTGATCACTTCTATGCTATGCTGAAACCACAGAATTTCGTAGAGACTACGTAACAACAGAGGAGAAACGATGGCAAACGAAGATTATACCTCGCGTGTGCCGTACTACACGTTTGCGGAGACGCTGGAAGCGCAAGAGGCAGAGTTAGAAACGAATCCGCTGATGCAACGGCTTAACGCTTATCGGAAAACGTATGAAGGTGATCTGCACCGCCCGATTTATCACTACATCAACCCCGAAGCGATGCTTAATGATCCGAACGGTCTCTGTTTCTGGCAGGGACGATGGCATCTCTTTTATCAGGCGTATCCACCTGAAGACACACGTCAACACTGGGGACATGCTATTAGCGATGATCTCATCCATTGGCGCGACCTACCGTATGCAATTTACCCGAATCCGGAAAGATGCTGTTTCTCCGGTGCAACGCTTGTAGAGGAAGACCGCGTGATCGCGATGTATCACGGCACGGTCGTCGGTAACATGGTAGCGGTATCAAGCGATCCGTTGCTCCTGAATTGGGAGAAGGTGTCAGGTCAAGCAGTCATCCCGTCGAAACACGCGGATGGTACAACCCCTGTATACCGTGTCTTCGATCCGTGCATCTGGAAGAAAGATGACATGTATTATTCGCTTTCCGGTGGCACGCTTCCGCATGGACCCGGTGGCAAACCGATTCGTGCGAATTTCCTGCTCCGTTCAGCTGACTTAGCGAATTGGGTCTACTTGCACCCCTTTGTTGAAGATGATATGTTTACGTTGGTAGGTGATGATGGTGCCTGTCCATATTTTTGGCCCATCGGTGACCGGCATATACTCCTATTCTTCAGCCACATGAGTGGTGGACAATATCTGCTCGGTGATTATGACACCAAACGCGATAAGTTTGTCGTGACAGCGGGTGCGAAGAACAATTTCGGGGCGGCATCTCCTGCGGGGGTCCACGCGCCCTCTGCAACGCCTGATGGTAACGGCGGACTGATCGTTATCTATAACATGAACCCAGCGAAACCGACCAAGGGTTGGAACCAGATCATGACGCTCCCGCGTCGCTTGACTCTCCTCTCCAGAGATGAAATCGGAATCGAGCCTGCGGGTGATATTGAATCGTTGCGGTATGAGCATCGGCATGTCAATGCGATGACACTTCCAGCCAACGAAGAAGTCGTTTTGGAAGGCATAAATGGTAATGCGATGGAGCTTGAACTCGAAATCGATACCAAATCCGCACCGATGGTTGAACTGAATGTGCTCCGTTCACCGCAAAAAGAGGAATTCACCCGCATCGCCTTCTTCAGAGAGCGCGGCATGCGCAACCTAAATTCCGATGTTAACGTGCGTGATAGTCTACTGACGATCGATTCATCATATTCGTCTATAGCATCGGATGTCGTTTCGCGCGCACCTGAAACCGGAGCGATCTCTATCGCACAAGGCGAAACCCTCAAACTACGGGTATTCGTTGACAAGAGTGTGGTAGAGGTATTCGCTAACGAGAAGCAGTGCGTGGCGATGCGCGTCTATCCCGATAAGGCAGAGAGTGTCGGTGTGTCGTTGCGTTCGCAAGGACAAGCGTGTGAACTCAAGTCGCTGGATGCTTGGCAGATGAAGAACATTTATGTCTAAAAGTACAGCTACAAACACCTCTATCCAATACGCCGCAGATCTTTATAATGTCAAAGAGGTAACTCTTCACGGCACAGCAGACTTATCGTTCTGGGAAGCAGTATTACGCAAGGAGAGTCTTTTCCCATACCACGAAGCGGATAAGGCAATCCTCCTACTCAGTGCGATAGATACGAAGTGGAGGGGATTCAAGTTTAGGGAGTTTGTTATTGCCGTTGGGATTTGTTTTGATGAAAATGGAATGAGTTTAGACGGATACTATTTGCCACACGCGTTTAACTCGTCCAAACTTTTGGCTTTTTCGGAAAGGGTGTTTTTCAAAACCCCGTACTTTCAAGGCAACATCCACCTCGAAAATAGACTTCCGGCTTCCATCAAATTGCGGCATAAGACAGAGGTGTTATTCCACGCGGAGATGTCTACTCCAGATATACCGCCGATGGTGGAATATCTGGAGTGGGAAGGTCCAATCTTTCTTCCAAAAAATCGGGGTAAATTCTTCGCCGTATTGGCGGGAGAAACGGAAATCTATCCGTTTTCACCCGAAATGGATAAATTTGAGATTACTCCATCGGCGGATCATGAAATTTTTCGGCAACTGATAGAGAGTAATTTTACTGGTAAGGTCTGGGCACTCAGAAGCAATTCCCGCCACGCGAAATCAAAGACTTACAAAAGAGATGCTGAATGAAGGATAATCTGATATGGCAGATACATGGGAAAAACTGGAAGGCAAAATCTACCCTGATACAGAGGCTGAACAGTTCGCTGCTCTTGAAACAGATGAGACGGTGCGCCACTATGCCGAACTAAGAGCGGCGTGGGCATCAGATCCCTACCGTCCCATCTATCACATGTCTTCCCTCCACGGCATGGGCGATGCGAACGGGCTTTGTGAATGGCAGGGTAGGTATCATCTGTTTTATCAATTTGGTCCTCCGGGTGCTAATCGCGTGCATTGGGGACATTGCTATAGCGAAGATCTGGTGCACTGGAAGGATTTACCGCCTGCTTTGTATCCTGATACCGAGCTGCACTGCTACAGCGGACAGTGTGTCGTGGAGGATGATCGGGTTGTCGCGATCTATCACGGCAAAATGTCGGGAAATAGTATCGCTACTGCGAGCGATCCGCTCCTGCTCAACTGGAAAAAGCATCCGAATAATCCGGTCATTCCGAATGTCGAGACCAATGAATACGAGCAGCCCTATAATGTCTTTGATCCGTGCATCTGGAAAGAAGAAGACGGGTATTATTCAATTTCTGGCACATCGAGTAATGGTTGGATTCGGGAACGCCGTAGGTCTGCCTCGCATCTGTTCTATTCAAGAGACTTGGCACATTGGGAATATCTCCATCCATTGCTGATTGACGATGTCTTCTGTGATTTGGGTGAAGATGGTGCGGTACCAAACTTCTTTCCTATCGGAAATGGTAAGCACATTCTGCTCCTCTTCAGTCATAAACGTTCGGCGCGCTACTACATAGGCGAATATGACCGCGGGATGCATAAGTTCACGCCTGAATACCACGGTAGAATTAACCACGGCACCTTCGGTGGTGGGATGGTCTCTTGTCCTTCTGCGACGATAGATTCCCGCGGTCGCCTCATCGCTATTTTAAACTGCTCGGATGGCAGACAGAACGAACAAGCCGCGTCCGGATTGTGCATGACCCTCCCGTGGTATCTGACCTTGAAAGAGGACAACGCGCTGGCGATGGAACCTGTAGAGGAGGTGAAAAGTCTACGTGCTTCACATACCCAACTTACAGACATTACACTGTCAGCAAATGAGGAACGCGTCCTTGATAACGTGGCGGGCAAAGCGATTGAGATAGAGATGACTGTCGAAGTGGGAACAGCACGAGAGGTCGGTTTGTACGTGTTCCGTTCACCGAGCGCGGACGAACGGACGAAAATCTCTATCTATAATCACAGGCACGGCAAAACCAACGATAGCCTGCAAATCGACACGTCCTATTCCTCACTACGTACAGACCTTGTTGGTAAACCTCCTGAGAATGCGCCGTTCCGTTTGAGTAGTGATGGTAAGATCAGACTCCGTATCTTCCTTGACCGCAGCCTTATTGAGGTCTTTGCCGATAACGGAGAATGCCTGCCAGAATGGGCGTTCCCCCGGAAAGGCATTGACAAACTATTCCCGCTGTTCTCCCGACAATGCGCTGTTGCCCGTGTCTATCCGCTGCAAGAAGAGAGCAACGGTGTTTCGTTGTTTGCAATTGGTGGAGAAGCGAAGGTCGTTTCGATGGATGTGTGGCAGATGCGCTCGATCTGGCAAGAGTTGAAATATCTGGAAGGGGAGTAGTATTTTCACGGTAGGAAACCCCAATTACGAAACAGTTGAACAAATTTAGTCTGCCGATTTCCCACTTTTAGGATAATGGTTAATTCGATGAAATTCAAATCAATAGATAATACGCCTACCTTGTTTGGGTTAAACCAATCAAATACAAATAAGGACTTTAGGCAAGCAAAAGCATGGGGGAAGAACAGTTTTAATAACTGTTTCCCTATTGCCTTATTATGTTATATGCAAAGTCAAAATATCGCTCCTGTTTACTTGGCTTTAGATGAAAACTTCGAGCTTGTTCCTAAGAAGATTGATGTCAATTCCATTTTTGGGCGAGCGTATGATTCTGAAGACATTTTCTTTGCGTTTGAGTATATTTATGGGCAAAACCAACAATTTGTTAAAGGGGATTTACCTCGTATTGGTTTGGTGGTAATGGATAATTCTGATTCTGGAAGTCGTTGGTTGCGGGCGTTGGAGATTAAATTGACGGCTTTGCCTGATAATTCAACTTGCGACTTTTCTGAAGAAGAGTACGGATGTGAACTTGTGGTGCGTCCGAATACGATTATCCATTTAACACTTGAAATTATTAGTAGTTATGCCAAACGGCAGAACGAACTTTTAGAAGTTCTACACCCCATTTTTCAAAATAATTTTGACTGGGAAGCAGAAGAGAGAGTATCGGAAAGAATACCCCATATTATTCAAACTGTTGAATCCTTGTTACTTGCGAAAGTAGATAATCAGATTCCGTTAGTTATACAGCCTATTTGGAAGACTGTTGGGAAATCTGCCCAACTTCATGAGAATTGTTTGGATGTTTTTGTCTGGAGTACATTTGCTTTTGCAAAGCTGCTTATGGATGCGGCTGAACGAGGTAAAACGTTCTCACGAGCAAAGCGAACGGCTTTTTGGGTCATAAAAATGCTCTCTGACTTCGCCACAGGTGGAAAAATTGACCCGCAGACTGTGAGTATCGGATTCTCCAATCAAACAGATAAAGCTTTTGCTTTGAATGGAAAAAGAACATATCCCTATATGTCCTGTTCAGAATTAGTACATCCAAGAATCAGAAAAACTGAAATCAAAAACATTATCTTGGGGCAAGGAGAAAAATTGCTTAGTCCGAAAAGGCGATTTGATGCTATTCTGGCTAATTCTCCTGAGCTGTTTACTTAAAAAATAAGAAATACAAATGTCTATGAAGTTTATTGATCTCTTTGCTGGGTGTGGTGGCATGACACTCGGATTCCAAAATGCTGGCTTTGAAGCGGTTGCCGCTTTTGATAATTGGGGACCGGCAATTGAAGTCTATCGTACTAACTTTGCGCATAACATACACAAACTTGATCTCGGTAATTGGGAAGAAAGTTTAGTAGCATTAAAATCATATCAATTTGATATGATTATTGGCGGACCTCCCTGTCAAGATTTTTCGCATGCGGGTAAACGGGACGAAAATTTGGGAAGAGCGGATTTGACTGTGAGTTTCGCGCAGATTGTTGCACATACAAAACCAAAGTGGTTTGTCATGGAAAATGTAGATAGAACTGTAAAAAGCCAACGATATCGCAGTGCAGGTGAAATTCTCAGGAGCGCAGGATATTCACTAACACAGCGGATTTTAGATGCGAATCAGTGTGGCGTTCCTCAAAGACGAAAACGACTTTTTCTGATTGGCGAGTTGGGACTATCTATCTCCGTGGATAGTAGAGCTCTTGCAAGTTATCTGGACAACAATCTGGCTACTAAACCGATGACAGTGTGTGATTACTTGGGGGATAGTCTCGGCGTTGCCCACTACTACCGACATCCTCGCAACTATAGCCGCCGCGCGGTCTTTAGTGTTGATGAACCGAGTCCAACGGTGAGAGGAGTTAATCGCCCAATTCCAAAAACCTATAAGGCGCATCCGAAGGACACTGCACTTATTTCAGAAAAAGTACGTCCACTCACAACTTTAGAACGAAGTTATCTCCAGACGTTTCCAAAAGGCTTTCATTTCACTGGATCCAAAACCAATTTGGAGCAGATGATTGGTAATGCGGTACCAGTGAAACAGGCAGCGTACATCGCACGTTGCATCAGTACCTACGTCTCGGAAAAGGGAGACACATTGGATCCAATGGAACAGAAATCTGTTCAGTTGCTTCTATTTCGAGAATCAATATGAAACAGTTTCTGATGCTAAACTGAGACTATCCTATGCTTTATTTAACTGTTATTTTCACAGTCTATATCCTATTTTTCTCAATCCAACTGACCGCAACGGCGCAAAACGTTAATATTTCTGAACCGCTACCGCCATCGACTGCCGTTCGCAAAACTTTTGACTTGAATCCGTTTTACGTGCAGTGGATTGATGTGGAAGGTTTGCCCGTTGTTGCCTCAGCGAAGGTGAATCCGT
>JAKZUG010000481.1:0-7171 GCA_047516705.1 Candidatus Poribacteria bacterium
CTTTGCCCGACGTTTGAAACAGCACACGGAACTCGGTTATATCTTAGACCCAGTTGCGGATAAGCTCGCGCTCTCCGCTGGAATCTTTGCCCTCGCTATATTCCACTCAAGGTTCCCAATGTGGGCATTTCTGGTGATTGCTATCCGTGATATCTTAATTGTACTTGGCAATGCCGTCTTAGCATATAAGGCGAAAATGATCACCCGCTCTAATTTGTGGGGTAAATGCACCAGTTTCTTTTTATCAATCGCTGTGATGTTTTATCTGCTACGACCAATAATACCGCGCTTGCCCGACAATATAGAATTTTATAGTCTTTGTCTTGCACTGGTATTTGTCGGTATTTCAACGGTGAGTTATGCACACCACATGTTCCGCGTATTAGAAGAAACCCAGAGGCATAATAAATAGCATTTGATAAAAGTCCCGAAGAACGTAGAACGCAGTTTCCCAGAGGCATTCAGTTCTCTGCTGTAGGAGCGATCTCCGAATCGCGACTTCTTCGACAAAAACGACAAAAAACGGAAAACTGAATAGCTCTACACAGGTTCCAGACCAATATTTATAGTGAATTATAGAAATAAGTAGACATTTTAGAGGACGGCGACCTACCCTCCTCGCTGGCGGCGTTGTAACCCTGCCACACCCACGTAATACTTAAGGGAGAAAACCCCTAATGGCTTACAAAAAACTTGCAACGAGAAAACCCTTTATTGTTAACAAAAACTTAGGGAGTGCCGTTGAGATTGAGCCTGATGAATTAACAACGACCAACGCTGATGGTGTCCCGGTCACTGTTCCAACGCAGAAACAGAAATATGATTTTGATCGAAACGGCTGGCTCCTAATTCCGAGTGTTTTGTCGGACGCAGACCTCACAGAGATGCACGAATTCTGCCAACGCCTGCACGAGGTGCCGGAACGCATCCCGGAACCCGACCGGTGTGCACTCGGCGGGCCACTCCAGAAACTCGCTGATCATCCGGTTGTTGTCGGGCTCCTGAATGAGTTCTTAGCGTATCCGCCCGCCGCAAGTGAGGACTGCTACGGATTTCGACTCGAAGAAACATCCTTATCTTTCGGGGACACAGCACCACAACCGCAAACCCAATCTATTCTTCACAAAGGTAACGGCTTATTTCGTTTACCCGGTGACTCTCATCTCTACCGGTGTGTACCAGGACGCGGTTGGAGCGGTTTAACGCGTGCTATTTGGGAATTAACCGATGTCACTTCGGAAACCAACAGCATCCGCTTCATCACTGGAAGCCACAAAGCCGCATACCCGATACCAGAGGCAGTGCAGAACCCAGATGCATCGCTCTGGGAAACGTATGAATGCCCACCCGGTTCTCTCTTTCTGTTCACAGAATCTATGACACAGACACAGGGGCAACCGAGTGTCGCCGATCAGGTTCGCATCTCAAATTTGTACAATACCGTGGCGAGTCGCTGGTCGAATTGGCTGCCGCATCCGCAGTTGCTTGAGACGATGCCCCCCAAACGACAGACACTTTTTCGAGAAGCTTATGCAGGTGGCAACGTTATCAACGGAGATTTTGGACAGCGCACGTCCGCCTATCCCGCGGAAGTCTAACGGCACGAGGAGATATTCACATGGAGAAACAGACGAACAGAGATCAGCAACCGTGGATCGGCGCACTGTTACCACCAGACGTATGCGAATTCCCTACCCAGAATGCTGACGGTTTGCCGATCCCAGAATTAACCCCAGAACAGCGGTACGCTTTTGATACCCACGGTTGGTTTCTAATACCGGAAGTCTTTACTGGGCCGGAACTCAAAGAAATGCGCGATTTCGGATACCGCCTGCACCACGACCCGGAATCTATCCCAGAGCATGAACGGAGTCCTATCGGTGGTCCCCTTCAGAAACTGATTGATCATCCACTTGTTGTCTCGCTGCTCAATGAATTCACCGCACATCCAGCTGTAACGAGTCCGGAATGCTACGGCTTTGCTGTTGAGAGCACAAGCCTTTTTTACCGCTCACTCGGTATGGGCGGATTCGGACCGCATAACGGTAACGGACTGCTCCGCTTCCCCGGTGATGTCCACTACTACAATGCTTTCCCCGGCAAGGGTTACAGTCCACACACCCGGATTGTATGGGAACTCAACGAAGTGAAAAAAGAACAAGGCGGCACACTCTTAGTTACCGGTAGCCACAAATCGGTCTATACGGCACCGCCTGATATCCAAAATCCTGAATCCGATATTTGGTCAACTTATGGATGTCCAGGAGGTTCACTGCTCTTCTTCACAGAGGCACTCACCCACAGCGCACACCCATGGACAAATACCGAAAATGACAGAATCGCTGTTTTCAATCTGTATAGTCCTATCGACAGCGGTTTCGCCAAAGTTTACAAACCGCATCCTAAACTACTTGCTGAAATGCCACCGCTCCGGCAGACACTGTTCCGAGATCGATATGTCGTGGACAATGTCAACCGAACAGAATAGTTTTACCTGTAAATCGCTGAAAGGAGGCAGTTGTGCCGACTAAACAACCAAACGTTCTCTGGATTTATGGCGAAGATCTCTCCCCAGATCTCGGCTGTTACGATACACCTGCCGTGAAAACACCAAACATTGACCGACTCGCATCGGAGGGCACTCGCTATACCAACGCGTTCGTCACATGTCCAGTCTGTTCACCGAGCCGCTCCGCGTTAATCACGGGGACCTATCAGACACACTTTGATGCACACAACCATCGCAGCAATCGTGATAAACCCTTACGGGCGGATATGAAACTTATCACCGACTGCTTCCGAGAAGCGGGTTATTTTACCTGCAATAGCCCGGGACCACCCTACGATCGACCCGGAAAAACCGATTTTAACTTTCAGCGTGAACAGCCTTTTGATGGTATTGATTGGAGTGAACGTCCTGAAGGACAACCTTTTTACGCGCAAATCAACATCCCAGACACACATCGCGTCTTTAAACCGGATCCTGAAGGTCCTATTCCACCAGAGAACGTTGAATTACCACCTTACTACCCTGATCATCCACTCACCCGAAAAGATTGGGCACTCTATCTTGAAAGTATTCAGATTTTAGATAGGAAGGTCGGGCAAATCCTCAAACGACTCAATGATGAAGACCTCTCGGACAATACCATTGTCTTCTTCATGAGCGACCACGGACGCGCGCATATTCGTTGTAAGCAATTCCTCTATGATGGGGGCATCCATATTCCTCTCATCGTCCGATGGCCCGGACAGGTTAATGCCGGTATTGTCAGTGACGAACTCATCAGCGGTGTTGATTTCGCACCAACGACGCTTTCGCTCACTGGCGTTGAGATTCCCGATTTTATGCAAGGACAAATCTTCCTCGGTTCAGACGCGACATCGCGCGATGCTGTTTTCGCAGCGCGGGACCGGTGCGATGGAACAGACGATAGAATTCGGTGTATCCGAACACACCGCTATAAGTTAATCCGCAATTATCACCCAGAACGTCCCTACATGCAATTTAACGGTTACAAAAAGCAGCAGTATCCGCTTTGGAGTTTGATGCCACTGTTATCAGCAAGCGGTAAATTGTCTCCTGCGCAACAGCATTTCATGAAACAGACGCGTCCGCCTGAAGAGTTGTATGATCTGGAGGCAGACCCCTATGAAATAAATAATCTCGCTACCGATCCACATTATGATACTGTGCGAAGCGAACTCGCTGCACAACTTGATGCATGGATAACAGAAACGGGTGATATGGGTGAAATCCCTGAATCCTCAGAAATTATGACATATTGGGATAAAAACATGGCGGAAAGTTTCAAGAACAGTATGGAGAAACGCGGACTCTCGCACGATATAAGCGATGCGGATTACGTCGCATGGTGGGAAAAACACTTGTTGGTATGAAGATGTGCGAAAGTTTGAGCGAGACGGAGGTTCTCAATGAGCGATATAATCTATGGACATGGCGATGGGTTTCTTACACAGAACAGACATCGGCTCTTCCCAATCGGGTTTTATGAACTGCCAGCAGAAGATGATGCACTCAGAGATATGGCGGAAGCAGGCGTTAACCTCATCTGCTGTGGCAGTGTGGAGGCACTTGATCGCGCACATGCACACGGAATGATGGGGTGGGTCCCGTTGTCTCTCCAATCTGGTGCAACGCCTGAATTTCAGGAACGCATCCGAACCCTTGCCGCGCATCCCGCGCTCGCTGTGTGGGAAGGGCCTGATGAGATCGTCTGGAATTTCACCGCATACAGTGGGCTCTGGCGACAAGATCGGTTGGCTGTGTTCCCGAATAAAGGTGAATGGTGGATGCAAACACCGCTTGCTATCCAATACTCTGAAGAACGTGCGGCAGAGATTATGCCTAACATGCGCGAGGCGGTTGAATTCATCCGCAGTGTTGATCCACACAATCGGCAAGTTTGGATCAATGAGGCGCGCGATAGCGACCTGAAATTTGTTCGACAGTACATTGACTTCGTAGACATCACCGGCTGCGACGATTATCCAATTCAAGCGGCCGAACGACCCGCCATCCGCCTCGCCGATTCTACTGATCGCTGGAAACAGGTCAGCAAAGGGAGACCTGTCTGGATGGTGCTTCAAGCGTTTTCGTGGAATGATTTGGACGATGAACACGGCGACATCGCCGCGTTTCCGACCTTTGATGAATCACGGCTCATGGCATACACTTGCATTACACACGGTGCAAGAGGCATCTTGTATTGGGGATCCAGCTACCTCAAATCTGAAGGAAATGAGGCGTTTCGGAAATCACTTTATGCCCTAACGAGCGAGTTAACCGCACTCCAACCCTTTCTCACAGCACCAATTGAGCAATATGTTACTGTGCAAGTGATTGATGACGGACGCACCGATATACCCGCGCCTGCTGCGACGCGAGGTGTCCGTGTCACCGCTCGGAGAACAGGGAGAGATTGGCTCATTATCCTTGTCAACGAAGACCCGTATGCCCACATGGGTGTCGAGGTCACTGGATTAGATGCACTAAACGGCATTGAGTTTGTAGAACTCTACGGTGACGAGAAAACCACCGTGTCTGAAGGGTCATTAGTGACGCGGTTCCGCCCTTTTGAAGTCAAACTCTTCGCAACTAACCGTAAGTGGGAAACTGCACAGTGGGAGGGGAGAGGGTTTGCAGAGTAATAGTGGAGAACGCTTTGGATTTGATGCCCCAAAACATAAACCGATCGAAGAATCGATCCAATGGGCTGCAGAAAACGGATTCAGATATATCGATTTCCAAGCCGATGTCCCTCCGAATGACATCGCTGCGTTTGACACAGCGCGTATCCGTACGGTGCGCAACCAGTGTGAAACACACGGGATAGCCATCGGCATCCACCCATCTTCCGCAATCAACAACGCCGAGTACGTGCCGCTCATGTCTGAAGCCGTTGACAATTATCTCTATGCGAATTTGGAACTCGCACAGCGTCTCGGTTGTGGTTGGCTTATCGGGCATGGCGGTTATCATTTCGGTGATGTTACACAACGCCGCGATGCTGCTATTGCGCGCATCCAACGATTGGTCGCGCGGGCTGAACAGGCAGAAATTGTCATCTTCTTTGAGAACCACAATCGAGAACCAGAACACGCCGAGATCCACTACATCCCCCATAACGTCGCAGAAACACACTGGTTTTTCGACGAAATCCGTTCACCATATTTCAAATGGGCATTCAATGTCGCACACGGACATCTCGTGCCTGAAGGATGGCAAGGCTTTTTGGACGCTTTCGGTGTCGAAAACATCGGTCAGGTCCGTCTCAACGACAATACCGGCGAATATGAAATCCACCTCATCCCCGGCGAAGGGACAATCGATTTTGTAGACCTATTTGGGCAATTGAATAATCGTGGCTATGAAGGGTGGTTTAGTCTCGGCTTCGGCAACGATGCAGATAAAGTGCGCGTCCGAAATGAGTTTGCTGAGTACTTGTAGGAGTGCTCTTGAGCAAATATAAAGGTCGGGTCCGCTTCCATACCGCGTGCCCGCGATGGACCTTGTGAATTATCTTTTAGGCAACTCCAGATGTATTCGTACTACTTGACGGACTTCATCACAGATATTCAGCGAATGTTCTGTGTCTTCAACTGTTGCTGAATCCCCAGGATAACGAATCTTTACTGCATGTTTTGAAAGTTTTAAGAGGTCAGGTGACCAAGTGTGCCAAATCGGCATGATAGGGGCACTCAGATCCAACAATTCCTTTAAATCGTGTGTTCTCGGGATCGGGATGCTCGCCTCTTGAAGTGATACCTTAAGGTACTTTTCGACGCACTGCTGCGCGTGGAAACAGACAGCTTCATAGTTTGGCGTAGGGGCTTGTTGAAGCCACTTTGCCGCCGCGTAATCGCTTTCAGCCTTTTCTATCCACTCTAACGTCAACGGATTCATCATATCTTTTTCATTTTTGGGTGGTGTAGCGAAAAAATTAATCGATTCATAAAGAACTTCGCCTTTTTCCGAGATTTCACGCAGAAACCAGTCGTTATGAGAGAGCCGATAGGCGATTTCCTCCGGTGAACGCACCAATAGGTCAAGTCTGAAGCGTTCAGGGATACGTTCCCGAATCTTCGCCGCTTGGCGACGCGTTTCAGATTTTGGCACCTCCATCACCACTAACAAATCAACATCCGAGTATTCGGTGGGCGTGCCGTAAGCGTAGGAACCGAAGAGAACAACTTGTAAAGGTGCAAATTCTCGCACGATGTCATCACATGTAGCTTGGATGTCCTGTCGGGTAACCATACTCGTTTCCTATAGTGAAGTACGGATTTGCTTGCATCTTATAGCCTCAATTATACTGTATCTCCGTTACACACGCAAGAAAATTTGAACATAGTAAACCGAGTCGCTTTGTGGTCGGCAAATTTGTTCAATTTACCGATAAAACGAATAAACGGACACACCCCAGATGAGCCGGATCAGCACCCACGCGCCACCGACAATAAATTGCCCGAGAATTAATCCTAAAAAGAGTGGTAACACTCGATGATAAAGCCGAATACCACCGAACCGCAAGATGAGGTTTTTGATTGCCCAACTAATGAACACGGAAAACCAGAGCCAACCAAAGGTCCACATACTACTCGCGACAGCATAACCGGCCGGATGAAACGGGAACATCGGAAAACGGGT
>JAKZUG010000482.1:0-3282 GCA_047516705.1 Candidatus Poribacteria bacterium
GTCGGAGAGTAACCATCGTTCCCCTTCCTTCTTCAGAACGATAACCAATTCATCACCATCCTCAAACTGGAAGGGCGTTAACACGCGGTAACGCTCTTTACCATCGGCTGAAAGACTAACCTGAGTAGAGACTTTATTAATAAAATTTTGTTCTATCGTAGTGATGGACATCGCTTACACCCCTAAAAAAGTTCCATCTGCGGCGGTTTTTCAAAATTTGCATCTTCAACCATGCAACTAAGGGCACCCTCACAGTCATTGTAGCGTTCGGTACGTTTTGCGTAGGTTTCCTCCTTTAGCCCTCTCCGCTGATACCGTTCTGTCGCATAATGAATATGAAATCCATCAATAACTTCTCTTTCAATTCGATTTCTGTGCCTACTAGCCCACCCATTGTAACGGCAAAGTTTAAAGTCTAGGTTCGACCGGGGAATGATAACCATCAAAATGACTGAAAAGTCTGAAGGTTTGACTTCTCCTTGTCTGACAATAATACGGAATTTATTTCCATCTTCCCCCTTGACATCTACGCTTCCTGTTCTGTGAAGCTGGGTACGCCAGTCATTTGGTAAAATTTTACGTTCCTTGATTAACGCTGCGATTTCTCTATCTGAATATTTGACTTCCTGATCGTTTCCCATAAATTATTCCAATACATAAAATACCATACACAATGCGAAATAGCAAAGAAAAATTAAGTAGAAATAAGAAAAGCATCTACAACTTATTTTCATGTAGATACGACATCTATAATAAATCGTTACAATAACCACCTCTCGCCAACAGTGAGCAAGGGGTAACCACGCTGATATTGGCAGAGATAATATTAATAACGTGAGTTCGATATAAGCGATTCGGACACTACGTAGGTCCCAATACGCTATTTGCGAGGTTTGAAAACTCGCCAGCGAATAAGTTTGCGTAAGTCCTGACATTCTTACACTGACAACGCTGGATTGTTGGGTTTCGCTATCTCTACCTTGACAAAATAGGTTATCAAAAATTGGCATGCTCTGGATAAACTAAAGGGGTCTTGGTTTTCACCGCTCTACCCAACCTACGGAAACGATACTTGGATTTTTATTATCGAACTCACGTTTAATATTAATATTTCCACGATTCACTTGCAACTTGCCCACCTACCATTCCACAGGTAGGGACAGGACTCGGCACATGGAGCGTGCCGAGATGGAATCCCTGTCCAGCAAGTTCTTAAGAGTATAACACAAACAAAATTTTTATGTCAAATAGGGTATGGTACGCCATCTGTGCGCCGACTTCCGGGATACCGGTAGCTTCCACAACTACATCAATCAGATCTGACTGGATAATGTGCAGCCCGTCCTCGGTGATCGCACGTTTGTCGCTGCGGATGGCATCGTTCATCGCGTTGACGGTTCCAACTTGCAAGATTGCATCGGATGGGATATTACTGACCGTATATGCGCCTCTGGCGTGTTCCAGATTGATGTCCGCAATCGCGCTCGCAACCATGCCTCGCATCTGTGAAAGCTGCGCGACCAACCCGGCACCGAATTTTCCGGCACCGATGATGCCGACACGGATGGGGTTATTCTCCGCTGCACGCTGCGCGAGTTGTGTGCTGAACATCAAAAGCTCCTCTGATTTGAAATGCTATTCAAGTGCCTCTTTGAGCAATCTTCTCGTATTTTGCTCGTGTCATCTCAAAGTCTAAAGTTTTCCCGGCATCCACTTCCCTTGAGACGGTGAATCCGAGCGACTGCCACAACGCTTTTGAGCGCGCATTATCAGCACCGACATCCACCGGACAGAACCGATCAATTCTCAGCACCTCAAATGCATGCGCCATCAAACATCGCACAACCTCTTTTCCATAGCCTTTACCCCACAATGTTTTGTCCCAAATCCCGATGGGTAAACGCATCACTTTTTCACCCGCAACCTTTGCACGTTCCAAATTCATCCACTGCAAACATACCTCGCCGATGGTGCGTCCACTCGCCTTTTCTACGATTGCAAACAGGAATCCATCTTTTGCCATGGCTTTACCAGTACTTTTGAGATATTCGCTCGTCACGGGTTCGTCAGGGACAGATCCCTCCATCGCATGTAGAAAATCGGGGTCTCTGTAAAAAGGGACAGCAGTCTCAAAATCAGCATCCTTGAATGGTCGGAGTTTCAGGCGTTCGGTTTCTAAATGAATATTGTGTCCTGCAAAGTTATCTGGTTGTGTCATATCTGGAACTTTCCATTGAATATGGTAGGTGTGCTTACAATATGAGTAACGTTCTACAAACGATAGGGATTTTGGATGAGGCGCGGCTGCAAACCGCGCCTACAAGGGATGGTATACTATCTTGCTGACTTAATTTCTGCCCACGTTGCAGCGAGTTTTCCAGTTGCATCTACTGCAGTGGGTGTGAGGTTCATTGCTTCGTTGACTTCACCAGCACTTAAAGCGATGTCCCAAATCCGAAATTCGTCAACGGCACCATTGAAGAAATTGGAACCGCCTTGGTTCGCCGCGATTGAAAGTCCTTGCTCTGCGAAATCGAGACGTGCGGGACCACCGGTATCCGCTTCGGCATCAAGTGCACCATTGACATAGATTTGTGCCTTCTCTGCGTTTTGAACTAACGCCACGTGTGTCCATTCGGCTTCCCAAGCAGCAACCTCACTGTGAACTTCCTTTTCCTCACCATCTTGGATACCAAAGTAAAAGCCAAACAACACACCGCTACGGTTAAAAGTGAGATGTGGACGACCGCCGCCATTCAGCCGATATACTAAATCAATCCGTCCACCACTATCTATCCTTGCAGCGGGTTTTATCCACAATTCAATTGTGAACGCATCAGGGTTGATGCCAATAGCGTCAACAGCGACAGCACCTTCATTCAATTCGATAGCGGTGTTACTCACACCCTCAACCCATGTGCCGTTTGTAATTTTGCCAACAAAACCGTTAGTAGATGAATCTTTTGCTTCTTCGCCGCTGCCTTCGTCAAACGAAAGATTCAGAATCGGGTCTGCACCTATCGCATAAACCGAAGTCGCCATAATGCAGCAGACTAAGACTGCACAAATTTGGAAAAGACGAGAGAAACGCATAAAGTTAAGTCTCCTGTTTTATATAGTAAAATTAGAAAATATGTTGACACTTCGGCGAACAAGAGTTCCCTCTTTCGCTGGCGGGGTTTGTAACCCCGCCTACCCCAATGTCCAAGTAATTGTAGATTTTACTATAGTTGAATTAAGTCTTGAAATTGAGTGTCGTTTTGGCACGGAACAATTATAGTC